>CAMYON010000051.1 GCA_947260025.1 uncultured Gammaproteobacteria bacterium | reverse complement strand
CACCTGCTAGATTTCTGCATTACCTCCATAGGGATTCCTATCCCAATTTTGCCGCGGCCCCAAAGCCGCGGCTTTTTTTTGCCCGCTGCGCGTCGCCATCGTCGCGTCAGAACCTGGCGCGAGACGCACGGAAGCTGATTCCAGGAAAATTTTTCGAAACTTGTTACATGGAGATAACGTTTTTATAATTCCTGTCTACTCGCGAGACAAGGTTTGTCGATTGCCCGCGATTTCAGCAATCGGCACCGGAAGGCTTCACCTATGGCGGTCAAGGAAATTCATAAGAACAAACAATCATCTGAAAATGCCGTCGCCAAACCCGTAGAGCCTGTAACGCATGACTCACGCCAGGAAATTGGGCGCGGTCGATCGGGCATTGTTTATTTTCACAACGACGGTAACGGGTATGATCTTGCCTGCAAGGTTTTCGATTCCCGTGGACTCACAAAGGCCGTTCAATGGCTGCTCCTCGGCGCCCCCAATCCTTACATGTGGAATCAGGATGCCGCCGAGTGCGCAAAAATACGTCGCAATATTCTTAACTTGCTGGTGCCTGTGTGGACAGCAGGCGAGGTGGAAGTTGCTGACGCAAAGGCCGTAGTCTGGAATCCCGCGCAAACGACATTCGAATTACAAACTCGATTCGTGCGGGGCCGGGCAGCAAGCCTGGATCACTCATTGCGTACCGATCGGGACGATGAAGCGGTAAACCTGTGGCGTCGGACGATGCCCGAGCTGCGTACACATCTGGAGTCTGCCGGATTTGATGGTTTGTTATGGCAGGCCGGGATTGGAAATCCGGTAGCCTTGAACAACTTTCTACTCGAACCCGTCAGCCGAGAATTACAAACTATCCGTGGAGAAAAGAGCAACGAGCGCTGGGTCTGGATTGATCTTGAATCTGGCGTACCCGCGATTTTTCCTGTCTCTCCAGCTGTCTTCTTGCGGTACTCTCTGGCGCATTGGTGGCGGCTGGGGCGTCCATTGTTCGACGATGTCGACGTCAGTCGTCTCGCAAACTATCTGCATTCCAACCAGCAGAAACTTCGACTTGCGCTTGGCGACGATGCTTACGAGACCATCAAATCCGAAGCGATACGCCTCGGCGAGCATCAACTGAAATGGAAATCGGCTGGCCGGCTGCAATCGTCAATTCAGTATCGACTGGCGCAAAATGAAATCGACGAGCGCCAGGCTGCTTATTACTCGGCTCATCCGCTGCGATGGATTATCAGCGAAACAAAACGTGGTGCCCGCGCGTTTAGGAGTGTCTTACACAGGGGAGCGTTATGGATCTGGAAACGATTGATACGAATCGATTTCTCGAAAATCGCTCGTAACGGATGGCGATTCCTCAGCTCTCAGAAGTATCGCGAAGAATTTGTCCACCGATACCTCGATAGAGGCATCGATCACTGGAAGAAACGCAACCAATTGTCAGACGAAGACGTAAAAATTCTGCGCGCACAAATTGGTGCACCCGATTCCAGTGTGTACGTTACTGATTTCGGAATTCATATCGCGATAAAACCGGCTGTGAAAGCGATTCAATACTGGGCACTCCCCGCTTTGTTTGCCTTTGGTTTGCTAAGCGGTCAAACAATGGCCCTCTTGATTATCACTGGCGGTGCCCTGGGGCGCTCATCGTACACGTTGTGGCGGGTGATCCAGTCGATCAAGCGCGGCAGCGAACGCCCCTGGATAGCACTAGTGGTCGGGATTTTTCCGCTCATTGGCAATCTGGCCTTTCCCACTCAAATGATGTACTCGGCTGGCGGCAAGGACCAGAACCTGGCCCGATTTATGATAGATGACGGCTTCGCCCGGATTGGACGACTGCTACCAGTTTGGGGCGGCGAGGATACCTGGACGGAGCACGCGTTCAATCGTATTCCCGGTAACTTCACTCGATACTGGGCGCAAAAGCGACAGCGGCACTGAACGTTCTTGTTGGCCCATTGGAGAGGGGATGTTTATACTTTAAACGCGTCATTCCCGCGAAAGCGGGAATCTTACAGCACGCGACAATCGATCGACGGATCCCCGCTTTTTCGGCGGCCCGCCGATCAGGGATGACTGCGATTACCGTCAGGAATTGGCCGATTCGAGAAGCCCATGTAGCGCTGCTGAGCGTCTCCTATGGATAAAGCTGCCGCGGCGCGGTTTCAGCCGTTGGTGCGGCCGTAAAAGCCGAGGTTTTCCTCGTCGGAAAACATGCGGCCCGGGGTTTCGTAATAGGTAAAGATGGTGATGACGCGCGGCATATCACCCACCGGTGGGGTAACGCGGTGGGCCGTGTCTACGCCCTTGAAGACATTCAGGTCGCCCGCACCGAGCGTTAACGTCGAAACCTCGGGGTCGTCGCCGCGCAGCAGCCTGGCGATACCGTCGTAATTCGGATCGGTCACGCTGCGCAGCGCGTGGCGATACTGAAAATCGCCACCCTGGCGCGGCGCCTGCAGCAACAGCGTGGTGGTAAACTCGGAGCGATCGAAATGCCAGTTCAGACCCTCGCCTTCGTAGTACCCAATGACGTTGGCGCAGGCCAGCGGGTCTGCCATCGGGTATAACGCCGGTTTTTGCATCACTCGTGCAAGAAACTCGGCCAGCGCGGGCCACTGGTAAACCTGGCGTAGCGGCTCGGCGATCTGATCGCCGCACAGCGTATGGTTGATAGTCTTGACCCTGGCAAGCGCCGGATGATCCGCCGGAAGGTCAGCGATATTATCGTCGAAATAAACATTGTGTTCGCGCGTGTGGTTGAACGATTCGCTGGCTATCTTGTCGAGCAGCCCGGGTAGCATGGCGGCGATCGCCTCGCGGCGCATGAAACCCTCGAGGGTAAACATGCCGTTGCGCTCGAGATCGTCGATACACTGCCTTACCAGCCTTTGCCCGGCAGCCGTATCGAGCCGATCCAGCGGGTAACGTTCGAGATCAATCAGCTTGTTCATGGCTACGCAATATAAGTTTCCGCGGTGACGCTGACAAGTGATATCTGGTGAACACTGTCAGACAGGCGCACCGCGATAATAATGCCATAAAAACAGGCTGCCGGCCGAGCGATAAGGGGCCCAGGAGGCAACCACCTCGCGCGCCTGCTTTTCACCAAGCGGCTGCTGCAAGCCCTTGAGCTTCTGCAGCGCGATTCGCAGCGCCAGGTCCCCGGCCGGGAATATGTCGCTGCGCTGCAGCGAAAACATCAGGTAGATTTCCGCGCTCCAGACGCCAAAACCCTTCAGCGAGGTTATCATCTCGATCACCGCCTCGTCTTCCATCTCCGCCAGCCGGGACGGGTCGAACTGTTTGCTGACCATCGCCCGCGCCAGGCCCTCGACATACTCGACCTTGCGTGTCGACAAACCCGCGGCGCGTAGCTTGCCCGGCGCTAACTCGAGTACCCGGTCGGCTTCCATGACCGGCAGCAATTCACGCACCCGGTGCATGATCGCGGCCGCGGCCTCGGTCGAAATCTGCTGCGACACGATGGTCGAGACAAAGGTTTCGAAACCCTGCTCCCGAATTCGCGGCGCCGGGTAACGAACCTGCTGCAAGCCACGCCGCAGGTCGGGGTCGCGTTGCGCCAGCGCGTCCAGGTGACGTTTGATTTTCGACTGGTTCATGACGTTTGGGATTACTATACAAAATCACCGAATTCAGCTGCCCGCTTCCATGATATTCCCGCAGCGCGATCGATAAATATAAATGGGTTTTCTTCTTACACTATCCGCTCTAGTATAACAATCCTGTTAACCCTGAGCCCCGAGAGGAGTTTCGCATGGCTGCTTACTGGATTGCCCACGTCCACGTTACCGACCCCGATGGCTACGGCGAATACGCCAAACGCGCGACCGGCGCCATCGAAGCGCATGGCGGTGAATTCCTGGCCCGCGCAAGCCGCACGGTATGGCTGGAAGGCAAGGAACGCGAGCGCAACGTCGTGGTGAGGTTCCCGAGCCTCGAGGACGCCGAGGCCTGTTACCGGTCCGAAGCCTACCAGGAGGCGTTGTCCTTTGCGCAGGGTGCCGCCGAGCGCGACCTTTGCATTGTCGAAGGCAACTGATAACAACGCGCGGTCATGCCGCTGTTAGCGCAACAACAGGTTGAGGATTTCCAACGCGATGGTGTCATCCTGCTGCCTGGCGTTTTCGATGACTGGATAGAGCGGCTGCGCCAGGGCGTCGATGTCAACCTGTCGAATCCGGGTCCGTTTGGCCGCGAGTACCTCGATGCAGGCCAGTCGGGCCGGTTTTTCGGCGACTACTGCAACTGGGACCGCATCGAACAATACCGTCAATTCATGTTCGATTCGCCGGCGGCCGAAATCGCCGCCGACCTGATGCAGTCGGACAGCGTGCGAATTTTTCACGAACATGTACTGGTCAAGGAACCGGGCACCGACAAGGTTACGCCCTGGCACCACGATCAGCCCTATTATTGCGTCGACGGCCGCCAGGTCTGCAGCATGTGGATCCCGCTGGACCCGGTCGGCATCGAAACCTGCCCCGAGTTCGTCGCCGGTTCCCACGACTGGGGACGCTGGTTTTTACCGCGCAAGTTCAGCGGCATCAATTACGACCACGAGGATACGAGGCTCGAATCGGTTCCCGACATCGACAGCCAACGCGCCGACTACGATATCCGCAGCTGGTCGCTGCAGCCCGGCGACGCTATCGCGTTTCATTTCCTGACGCTGCACGGCGCGCCGTCGAACCTGTCGGCACGACACCGCCGACGCGGCTTCGCCGCGCGCTGGCTCGGTGACGACGCGGTTTACGCGCAGCGGGCCGGTGAAACCTCACCACCCTTTCCCGGCCTCGATCAGCGCCTCGAGCCCGGGAACCCGATGGATGCCGCGGAGTTTCCGCTGGTTTTTTCGAGGAGCAAGACAGGGCCAAATCACGCTTCCTGAATGGAAGATATCTCTGTCCCTTATTTATACAACCGGTACCGAAGCTCTAACGCAAGCGATCCAGTAACTGGTAGTAGCGTACCGCGCTCGCCAGGAACCAGGGCTTGCCGTGGTACAGCGGACGGGTCTGGAAGCGCGGTTCGTTGAACGCGCTGTCGCCTTCCGGCTTGCCGAGCAACTGCAGCCCGATGCGATTACCGAAGTAGCTCGCCAGGCAGATGCCGGAACCGCAATACCCCATCGCGTAGTGAATGCCATCCTGTTCCCCGAGATGCGGCAGATTGTCGAAGCTGTAGCCGACGAAACCCATCCAGGTGTGACTGATGCGCAAATCCTCGAGCTGGGGAAAGATACGCAGCATCTCCTGCCTTAGCGCGGGCAGGCTGCGTACCGGGTCCGATTCGAAAACGGACACCCTGCCACCAAACAATAAGCGCCTGCCGTCGGGAGAGCGGCGAAAATAAACCACGATCTTGCGCGTGTCGCTGAATACCCGGCTCGCGGGCATGAGGCGGTCGGCGCGCTCGAGACTCATCGGTTCGGTGGCGAGCATATAGCTGCCGATCGGAATGATACGGCGCCGCTGCCAGGGCGTCGCGCCGCCGGTATAGCCGTTGGTCGCCACCACCAGGTTGCGCGCCCGGATAGTTCCGAGACTGGTCGTTACCCTGAAGCCACCGGATTCGCGCTCGACTCCGAGCGCGGCGCAATGACCGATTACCTGCGCATCGTTCGACTGCACCAGCTGCAGCAATCCCTGGTGATACCTGGCCGGATCGAGTCCGCAGTGACGCTCGATTACCAGGCCGCCATGATAATACTCGCTGTCGATCTCGCTCGCCTGATCGCGCTTTTCGACAACTTGCAGATTCTGTTCCAGCCCCGGAATTTGATGCTCAGCCTGTGCCACCAGCTTGCGGAACTGGCGTGGATTATGCGCCGCCAGAAATCGTCCGGATTGTCGATAATCGCAATCGAGCCCCTGTTGCTCGATAAACTCACCCAACCAGTCGAGCGCATGACGCGCTTCTCCGATCAGCGCCAGCGCCTTGCCTTCACCGTAGCGACGAGCCAGTGCTTCGTATCCCGGCTTTATCTCGCCGCTAATCTGGCCCCCATTTCGCGAGCTGCAACCCCAGCCCACGTCTTCGGCATCGATTACGGTAGTATTTCTTCCAGCGAGCGTGGTCTGCAGGGCGCAGTGCAGCCCGGTGTAACCGGATCCGATGACCAACACGTCGGTTCGATCGGGCAAAGGCTGCGACGGCACGATGGGTCTGGGAGTCAGATCCCACCAGTAAGGCTCGGCCCTGAAATCCGGGCTACAGAAGTCATGTGGCGTCATTAATTGAAACTGCCGTAGTGGATCGAATGGAACTCGGGACAGAGTCGATTGGTCAGAATGTCAATAATAGTTCCTGGATTTTGTTTCAGCTCGGCTATACTTGCCAATAAATAATGTGTATTTTGCTGCTAAATTTACAGCAGTTGAAATACAAATAACAACAAGGTTTTTAGACTAATCAACGGGACAAGGCTGGATTCACTGATTCAGCGACGCAGGCATCGGGATTACTGAGATTGGATAATTCAAAAGCTACCATACTGATCGTGGACGATGAGCCCATCAACCTCGACATTATTTGCGCTCACCTGGAAAACGATAACTACGAACTGGTTACCGCGAGCAACGGCCAGGAAGCGTGGAATCTGCTCGAATCCAGTCCCACACAGTTCGATGTCATCATTCTGGACCGCATGATGCCCGTCCTCGACGGTATGCAGGTGCTCAACAGTATCAAGGAAAACGATATGATGGAGCAGATTCCAGTGGTGATGCAGACCGCCAAGGCTGAAAACCAGGACGTGGTCGAGGGGCTCAAGGCCGGCGCCTACTACTACCTGACCAAGCCTTACGATGGCGATGTACTCAAGACCATCGTGCGCAGCGCCGTGAACGACCGCCTGCATGAAAAATCACTGCACGAATCGCTGCGCGAAGGGCGCCAGATCTTCGACCTCATGACCTTCGGACGCTTCCGCATCTATAACCTCCACCAGTGCAACCTGGTGGCGTCTCAGGTGGCGCAATTATGCCCCGAGCCGCACCGCGTGGTTACCGGCATTTCCGAATTGCTGATCAACGCACTGGAGCACGGCAATCTCAGGATCGGCTACCAGGAGAAGAGTAAGCTGATGCGCCGCGGGATGTGGCAAATCGAGGTCGAAAAGCGACTCAACTCGAGCGAAAATGTCGGCGGGTTCATCGAGCTCGAATTCAACATCCATGACGATACGGTTCAGATTCGTATCCGCGACCAGGGACAGGGATTCGACTGGACTCCGTACATGGATTTCGATCCCGATCGCGCCTTCGATCCCCACGGACGAGGCATCGCGGTGGCGCGGCTGTCGAGTTTCGACGGTCTTGAATATGTCGGCCTCGGCAACGAGGTGATCGCCACCGTCAAAAAGAACCTCGACGGCTGAAAACGCTTCAAAAAACTTCCAACTCTGCTATATACCCTCCCTCAACCGTCGATATTTTGACGGTTTGAGCGTGCCGACGCGACCGGACACGCTCAAAATCCCTGACAGGTTAGTTAAAACGGCGGAGGTATGACGCAACATGCAGGAAGACAACACCGCGATACGGCGACATATACGACATGTCACCGGTATTCCAATCGAGGTCAATCTCGAATATCACAAGAGCTATAAAGCCGAGGACGAAACCATTACCAACGTCAGTCTCGGTGGATTATGCTTTATCGCCGAAGATCGTCTCGATATCAACGAACCGATCCAGGTGCGCTTCCCGGTGTTGAATCGCGAGACTCGTCTGGACGGCAAAGTCGTCTGGTGCAACAAGACCGACAAGGGTTACGAGGTCGGCCTGGAGTTTGACGATCCCGAAGAAGTCGAGCGTCTGAAGATGATCGAGCAGGTCCGCCATATCGAGCAGTTTCGCGCGGAAGTCGAGTCGCGCGAGGGGCGTAAACTAAGTGGCGAGCAGGCCGCGCGCGAATGGGTTAGCAGGTACACGGGCGAGTTTTCGGCGCTAAACTAAGCCGGGACGCGCCAGCCTACATGCGCGAATCTTCGCTGTCGAAACGGCTATAGTCCAGCTCGCCGTCGAAGTAAGTCGACTTGCCTTCCTGCTTGTCGATGCCACGGCCTTCATAAATTCTGAGCGTATCGCACACCGGCCGGCGGGGTTGGTGCGCAACCAGCCACAGGCGCATCAGGTGTCGCTTCAAAGCGGGATCGTCGGCATCTTCGAACGCGGTACGATTATGCAAAATGGTCAGATTGTTGAAGTAAACCGTTTCTCCGGGTTCGGTGACGAACTTCAAGGCGAAGTTTTCATCCAGTGCAATTTCATCGACCAGGTCGAGCGCGGCGAGTTGCTGCGGGGTTAACGGCGTCCGCATTTCCTCGGCGGCCATTTCGATATAGGAACGCAGGTAATTGACGCTCAGGTAATCGTTCTTGAAGCTGAATACCGGGATTTTCTCCTCGGTGACCGGCGACTGGCCGGGCGCTTCCTCGCCGAACCGGTGGTAGTAGAATCCCTCCATCAGCACCGGCATCAGTTCGGGCGCGCGCCGCCGTATTTCATTATAAATACTGAACGCGCTAACGTAGCCGCTGTAACCGCCGGTTTGAGCTTTCTGCAGGCACATCATCGCGACGATGTCACAGGCGTCGGTGTGCATGTCGAGCTCGGTGCTGTTGCGGTAGGCGCGCTCCTTCGGATCCTTGCCGCCGATATCGACCACATGACCGAGGCGATCTCCCATCACGCTCTGCGACATCGCGTTACCGAAATGCGTGCCGAGCCCGAAATGAATCATGCCCATCTCTTCCTTGCTGTAGGACTCGAGCGGGAATCCCTTGAGAATGACGATGCCCGACTGGAACATAACCTGCTCGCGCCAGTGTTTAATATCTTCCTCGATCGCGTCCAGGCGAAAATCGTCGCGCGTAATTTGCTCGGCAGTGTCGGTTTTGCGTTTGGCCGACTGCAGCGCCTGGTCCAGCGCCTCGAGATGCCGCGCTTCGAGCTGCACGGTAAAGTCGGACTTGCCTACGTCGCAGGCGCGCCATGCGCCGGGGTGCTCGATCAGGGCTAGCGCGGGTATCGAACTCATTTCTTGTCTCCGGTCAGGACGCCAGTTTACGCGTCGGTCCGCGACGCGTAATCGCGCCACCCTCGCCGAGCATGATTTCGGTCAGGCCGCGCTCGGCATGATTCATTTTAAGCGACAGCAGCTTTTGCGCGTATTCCAGTACCACGCCCTGGTACTCGGGGCTTTCCGCCTGGTTGACGAATTCGCCGGGATCGTTGCGCAGGTCGAAAAACAACGGCGGCATGGCGCCGAAATGCACGTACTTGAATTCGTGATCGCGCAACACCGACAGGTTGCACTGGTGCAGGGTGAGTCCGAGGTGGCGTTCCAGCGAATCGTCGCGCACGTTGCGAAAATCGCATTCCCAGAATACCTGTTCGCGCCAGCCGTTGGGCATTTTGCCGGTGGTTAAAACCGGTAACAGCGAAAAACCATCGCACTGGCTCGGAATTTCGAGCCCCAGCCAGTCGAGCATGGTCGGCATTATGTCGACGTTTTCGGTGAAGTCATCTACCTGCAATCCACGGCTGACATCCGCCTCTGCGCGCGGGTCGCGCACGATCAGCGGGATGTGGTAGGACTGGTCGAAATACCCGAGTTTCGACGTCAGCCAGTGATCGCCGAGCTGCTCGCCGTGATCCGAGGAAAAAATGATCAGCGTCGAACCCCAGTCGCCACGCGCCTTGATTGCGTCGAACAGCCGCCCGAGATTGTCGTCAACTTCGCGCATCAGGCCGAAATAATTAACCATATCCTGCTGCGACTGGCGCGGATTCTCGGTAGCGCGGAAACGACTGTGATTGATAAAGTAATCGAGCAGCGGGTGCTGGTGCGCCTCGTCGTCGATCGACGCCTGACGCAGCGGTTGCGGCATCTGCTCCGGATCGTGCAGCTCGTTGTATGGTTCCGGCGCGGCAAACGGCGGATGCGGCCGCAGTAGCGACAGGTGCGTAATCCAGGGTTTGTCCTGGGCCTCGATCCAGTCGATGCAGCGATTCACCATGTAATGGGTTTCATGATCTTCCTTGCTCATCGCCATCGGTAACACCCGATCGCCACCGTCGGCCCAGTCCCTGCCCTCGACCAGCGTGGAGTACAGGCTCCACGGCCGCTCGGGCATCCTGTGCCCCCTTGCGCGCAGGTAGTCGACCCATTCGGCCGCGACTTCATCGACCATCGGCGTGTAGGTTTCGATCCCTGGCAGCGGTTCGCTGTAGTGCCTCAGGCGCGGATCGTCGGTATCGAGCCCGCGCGGATCGATCGCGGAATCGGTATAGCCGAACAGCGAAGGTTCGAAGCCGGCAGCCTGCATTTCCAGCGCCCAGTTGGTAAAGCGACTGTCCAGCGGCGCGCCGTTTACCACGCAGCGGTTACTCTGCATATACATACTGGTATGCATCGAGCTACGGCTGGGCGCACAGGGCGTCGCCTGGGCGAAGTGGTTCCTGAACAGAACGCCTTCACGCGCCAGCGCATCCAGGTTGGGCGTCCTGACATGGGCATGATCCAGCGCCGACAGACATTCGCCGCGCCATTGATCGGCAGTTATAAATAAAATGTTCACTCTATGTCACCAGTCGTTACTTCGTTAGCCACGTAATTTTGGGTCAGAGTAAAAACTATTCGTTACATTCTAATAACTGGTTCTAGCACCAGTTTTTACTCTGACCCAAATTTATTCGGCCATCAATAATGGATCGAAGGGACAGACCACCATGTTTTCGTAGCCGTCCTCGGTCACCAGTACCTGGTCCTCCAGCTTGATTCCGTCCGGACCGCCGACTTCGCCGACATAGGCCTCGACGCAAAGCATCATGCCGGGCTCGAGCACGCCGCTGTAACCGCGTTCCTCCCAGTCGATCGGGTACTTGATCGCGGGCCACTCGTCGCACAACCCGACCCCGTGAAACTTGGAGCCATAACGCTGCGGAATATACTTGTCCGGCAGATGGTGACCCTGTTCGGTCAATTCCTGGAACGTCATCCCCGGCTTGACGATATCGGCGTTGGTCATGATGTGTTCGTGCGCCAGCTTGTGCATATCCTTCTGCCGCGGCGTCGGTTGCCCGTCGCCGATGAACCAGGTGCGAGAAATGTCGGTACACATGCCGTAGCAGCCGATCAGGTCGGTATCGAAGGCGAGGATTTCGTTATTGCCGAGAATACGCGGTCCGCACTCCTGGAACCAGGGATTGGTGCGCTGCCCGGTGGACAGGATACGGGTTTCGATCCATTCACCGCCGCGCCGGATATTGCTTTTATGCAGCTCGGCCCAGACGTCGTTTTCGGTCATGCCGGGTTGCGTCAGCTCGCGCATTTCGGCGATCGACGCCTCGCAGGCGTGAATCGCGCAGCGCATCGCCAGGATCTCGTCCGGGCCCTTAATCGAGCGCACGCGCTCCATCAATTCCTCGCCGTCCATAACCTCGACGCCGGCTTCGTCCAGCGCGCGTAAGCCGGCAATCTGGATCTTGTCGACCGCGACCCGCCGCCCGGAGCCGACACGTTCCCGTAACAGATCGACGATCTGGCCGGCGAACAGTTCGGCCTTTTCCTCGGTGCGCTGCCCGGTGGCGAAGTAGAAAAAAGATGCCCCGAAGCGTACCTCGCGTACCAGCGGGTTGTATTCCGACAGATAGGCGTAACCACCGTACTCCCACAACACCATGTGGCCGTCAGCGGTTACCATGCAGGCGCGAAACGGATTATGCGCGTTCCACAGTTGCATGTGGGTGGTATCGGTGGCGTAGCGAATCGACAGCGGATCGAACAGCAGCACGGCATCGAGGTCGCGTTCGACCAGGCCGGCGACGATGCGATCGAGGCGGTACTGGCGCATCGCCGGCAAGTCCGGGCATTGCAGCCCGGACGCTTCCCACTCGGCGTAGGCCAGCGGTGTCGGCCCGATCTCGATACGATCGTTGTCGTCCGGGGTATTGTCCGGACGCATCGCTGGCCTGCGGCCGGGATCGACCTTGGGATTGGGAATCGAGTAGGGATTAGTGGCCATATTCAAGCTCTCAAACGTTCGCCCTTCGCGTCGAATGGCGGTTTCTCCAGGATCACGGCGCGATGCGGGACACCGAGAATCGCGATATCGAGTTCGGTATTGGCAACCGCGTAATCGGTTTTGACAAAACATAGCGCAATCGAAGCGCCGACGCTATGCCCGTATGCGCCCGAGCTGACGCGCCCGATCGGCGTGCCGTCGGTCAGAAACACGGGCTCGCCGCCGTTGGCGTCGGCATTGCTGGTTTCGACCCGGACCACGACCAGCTTTTCGCGCGGCGGATTGTCCTTGATCGCCAGGTAAGCGTCGCGGCCAAGGAATTCCGGCTTGTCGAGCTTGATCAGGCGATCGAGGCCGACTTCCTGCGGCCAGTACTCGGGAGAATACTCCCGGCTCCAGCTGCCGTAGCCTTTTTCGACGCGCAGCGACAGCAGTGCGCGGCCACCCACCGGCCCCGCACCCAGGTCAGCACCCTGCTCGAGCAGCGCCTGGTAAAGCTCGAGCTGATGCTCGAGCGGCACGTAGACTTCCCAGCCAAGATCACCGCTAAACGAAACGCGGATCGCAACGGCATCGATGCCGGCGACCCTGATTCTACGGTTACGCATGAATTTAAAGGCGTCGTTGGACAGGTCGGCATCGGTCAGGCGCCCGAGCAACTCGCGCGCATTCGGGCCGGCCACGTTGAATCCACCCCAGGCCTCGGTAAGGGATTCGAAGCTGACGGTATCGGCCTTTTCGACCATCTCGAAATAACGCTGGTGATAGCGCTCGGCGATCCCCGAGCCGATCATCAGGAAGTCCTCGTGATCGAGTTTGGTGATGGTGAAATCGCCGGCAATACCGCCGCGCAAACCGATCATAGGTGTCAGGCAGGAGCGACCGATTTCCGTCGGCACGTGGTTAGCCACCAGCCGATCGAGGTAATCCGCGGCCCCGGCGCCGCGAATTCGGTACTTGGCAAAGTTGGAGACATCGATAATTCCGACCGCCTCGCGCAGCCGGCGGCACTCGGCGGCGACCGGTTCGAACCAGTTCTGGCGTTCGAAGCCATAGGTTTCGACCGGTTCCATGCCCGCGGGCGCGTACCACAGCGGGTGCTCGTAACCGTAGCTGAGGCCGAATACGGCCCCGAGGCTCTGCTGCAGCTCGTAAACCGGGCGGGTTTTGATCGGTCGACCCGCGGCTCGCTCCTCGTATGGAAAATGTATCTTGAAGCGGTGCGAATACTGATCGAGCGTGCGCTCCCGGGTGAAGGCCTTCGTCGCCCAGTCGCCGAAACGCGCCAGGTCCCACGGGAACAGGTCCATCTCCGGTTCACGCTCGACGATCCATTGCGCCATGGTCAGGCCGAGCCCGCCGGACTGCGAAAAGCCCGGGATGATACCGCAGCAGCAAAAGTAGTTTTGCAACTCGGGCACCGGCCCGATCAGCGCCGAGCTGTCCGGCGACCAGATCATCGGGCCGTTGATGACGCGCTTGACGCCGGCCTCGGCCAGCACCGGGATGCGCTCGAAGGCGCGCAGGATATTTTCCTCGATGCGCTCGAGGTCTTCGTCGAGCAATTCGTGACCGAAGTCCATCGGCGTGCCGTTCTCGGCCCAGTAGCGACCATCTTTTTCATAGGCGCCGACCAGCAACCCCTGCCCTTCCTGGCGCAGGTAGTACTCGCCGTCGCGATCGGCGATCAGCGGCAGGCGATCATCGAGCGCCTCGATCTCGGGGATAGCCTCGGTCACGAAGTACTGGTGCTCGAGCGGCATCAGCGGCAATTCGATTCCGGCCATCGCGGCGACTTCCCGCGCCCACAGGCCAGCCGCGTTGACCACGACATCGGCCTGGATCGTGCCCTTGTCGGTCTCGACGTCCCAGCCGCCGTCGGCGCGCTGGCGGGTAGCGATCACGGGGGTGAAGCGATGCACCTCGGCGCCTCGCTGACGGGCACCCTTGGCGTAAGCATGAGTAACGCCCGACGGGTCGACATTACCGCCGTCGGGTTCGTACATGATGCAGCGGATACCGTCGAAATTGGCGAGCGGATGCATGCGCTCCGCCTCGGCGCGCGACAGTTCGTGGAACTCGACCTGAAAGTACTTCGCCTTGGCGGCCTGCATGCGCAGCTGGTGCTCGCGGTCGGCGGTTTGCGCGAGGTAGAGCGAACCCGGCTGAAAGATACCGCAGCCCTGCCCGGTTTCCTTTTCCAGGTCTTCGTAGAGCCGCATGGTGTAGTATTGCAGCTTCGAGATATTGTTGTGATCGTGCAGCCCATGGATACCCGCGGCCGCGTGCCAGGTGGAACCAGAAGTTAGTTCATCGCGCTCGAGCAATACCACGTCGGTCCAGCCAAGCTTCGTCAAATGGTAAAGAATCGAGCAGCCGACCAGCCCCCCGCCGATGACTACTGCCTGTGCATGCGTCTTCATTGCGGAAATCCGTAGAAGATTCGCTTTCTCCTGAGAGGTCCCGGATATTCGCTTCGCGAATTCCGGGATGGCCCCTGCGGAGCCACCTGTGCACGCGTTTTCATTCAGGCCGCGCTGACTTCGGCGTGGGCCCTGACGATGGCTTCGAGTTCGCGCAAAAAGCTGAGCACTTCCTGGTCGGTATTGTAGTGGCACATGGACACCCGGATACAGGTCGGCCGGCCCAGCGGTTCGAGTATATTGCCGGAGAAGTAATCCGCCTTGCGCACGTGGGTGCGAATGCCTTTCGCGTTCAGCGCGGCAACCACTTCGGCGCAGGGCTTGCCCTCGACGATAATCGACACCATGCCCTCGCGTGCCGGGTTGTCGTGACCGCCGATGACGTAGACTTCGGCCATATCGCGCAAGCCGCGCTGCGACTCGTTACCGTTGATCATCAGTTCGACCAGGTCGTGCTCCTGCTTGCCGATCGCCTTGCCGGCCGCCAGTATGCGCGTGCGCCGGTCTTCGGAATCGGTAAAATGCGATCCCAGCCAGTCGAAATACTCCACCACTTTCGTGGTGCAGGCGAAAGCCGAGGTATCGCGCGTGCCCATTTCCCAGAAATCGTCCGGGGTGCCGTCGAGATGATCGTGCGGCAGCGTCGCGAGCCGCGGCGAAAGCCATGCAAAACCGTAATTATGCCGCGAGAACACCTTGTAGGCCGAGACCGCGTAGCCGTCGATGTCGTAATCGTCGACCGATAAGCCGCCATGCGCCGCGTGCTGTATCCCGTCGAGAATGATGATGCACTCCGGTGAAGCCGCGCGAATGGTTTTGACCACCGCCGGGATATCGACCGTCATGCCGGTCACCGGGCTGGTGTGAATAATGGTCGCGACGCGCGTATCGGCATCGACTACTTTGGCGTAGTCGTCGGCGGTAATGGTCGCAGTTGCGTTATCGTGTACCGCCGTGCGGTATTCCTTACCGGCGATCTTCGACCAGCGCTTGCCGGCGCTCACGGTCGCCGGGTGCTCCAGCGTGCTGCCGATCATGTTGCCGCCCGCGGGCGATCCCAGCGCAGCCGCACGCACCATGCGAAAGATCAGCTCGGTGCCACTTTCGCCGGTAAACACCGGCCCGTCCTTGACCCCGAGGAAAGTCCGCATGTTGGCGCGCGACTCGGCGATGATGCGCACCAGCTCGTGCGAGGCCGGGTTGTCGCGCCCCTGGTTATCCGGGATACCGGCGAGCTCGGTATTGACCTCGACCACCGACTTCAGCGTTAACCCACCGCCGGCGTTTTCGAAAAAGATCCGGGGCCCCTGGAAGGGACAGGTATCGACGTGGCAGAAACGATCGCGGATTTGCTGCATTAAACTGTTTTCAAACATCTGGACTCCCGGGCCATTGCAATTGCTACAGGCGTTGAATGCTAGCACCAGTCAGATTAAAAAGTAACGCGATATTTCCCGATCGATAAGGTCAAAATTGCCAATCAACCAATAAGTATTTCTTATGTTTTTGGCTTAAATTTTACTGATTTACTCGGTTATACATAAAATATTATTATCTATTTAATCAACTATGCATTTGGATACAGCCATGTCACAACCGTTAAACCACCGCTTTCAACTCTGGGGATGGATCATTTTCATCTTTTCGGCCATGTTCTTCATGGCGGCGAGCATTCGCGCCGATGACCCGGTCAGCCTTGTAGGCGGCCTGCTGTTCCTGGTCGCCTGCTTCGTCTTCCTGGTGCCGCTGGTGGCGGAAATCATGGAAGGCTCTAGTAGCTTATCGCGGCTGCGTAAATATTCTCGATATCCACGAGATTGGTTTCGCGCGGCGCGTTCTTTATCGCGCGCACCTGGCGCGCCGACGATGCTGCCAGCGCTGGAACGTCCTCTGGACCAAATCCAACAGCACCAAGCCCGTTCGGGGCTCCGGTCTTTTGCATCAACCCGATAAGCCGTTTGGCCAGCGCCTCGCCCGAATCGTCCAATCCGGCGCCTTTTAAATCCGACAGCAGCAATTGCGCCGCCTCGAAATGTCGCTCGGGCGCGGCCTCCGCGGTATAGCGGAAAATCGACGGCGCCGACAGGATCACGCTGATGCCGTGCGGAACGAACGGCGATTCGACCGGGTACCCTTCGGTGGTGACATCCTGCATCAGGTGGGTTACGCCGTAGGACAACGCGTGCCCGAGATGAGTGCCAGTGTTGCCGAAGGCCATGCCGGCGAGCGACGCACCCCACATCAACTGGTCGCGCGCCTCGTGATCGTCGGCACTGTTGACGCCGCGTTCCAGGTACTCACCCGCAATCTCCAGTGCCTTGCGCGCCGCCAGGTCGCTCCACGGGTTGGCGCCCTGGATCAACGGCCGTTTTAGAGGGTCGTCCATCTTATCCCAGCGGGTATAGGCCTTCGCGGTATAGCACTCGAGCGCATGGCACAGCAGGTCGAAACCGGTCGAGGCGACCACCATCGCCGGCAGTGTATCGCTGCAGGCCGGATCGACCAGCGCTTCCTGCGGCAGCAGCACCGGGTTGGCGAGCACGAACTTGGTCGCCAGCTCGTTGATGCGCAGCACCGATATCGAAGTGCATTCGGAACCGGTACCCGAAGTCGTGGCGCAGGCCAG
>CAMYON010000050.1:2372-19591 GCA_947260025.1 uncultured Gammaproteobacteria bacterium | reverse complement strand
CAACCGTATGCGCAGCTCGGCACTGTTATGCGTTATATGGGGCATGTAGACGAGGCGAACGATATCCTTTATGCAGGCCGGGATCGTGCTCGCGCTTTTGCGTTCGAAGAAGGCCGCTATTTGAGGTGGATCGGGCAATCGGCTCTTAAGTTCACTATCGGCTACGGTCTAGGCATGCGATATTTTCGCTCACTTTACTGGGTACTGGGTTTTGTTTTTCTTGGGCAATTGCTTTTAAGATTGTCTCGCCAGCACCGAACTGAAAGACAAGATGGTACAGCGCCTATGCGTCTCGGCTTCTTTTACAGCCTGGACATGTTGCTCCCGATCATACAATTGCGCCGCCGGCATTATGAGGTCGATTTGCGGGGTATTGTTCGCTACTACTTTTATTTCCACCAAATCATGGGGTATGTGTTAGCGTCCTTCCTTATTGCCGGGCTCTCAGGGTTGGCTAAATAACAACAATTTAAATGCCCAAGTCCTGAATTCCGGGGAATTCCGGGGACAGTATACTTAACTCCGTATAGCCCAAATGCTTGAGCAAGTACGAAATAGGTATACTGTCCCACAATTTCCAAAACGACCGCCTATCTACCCAATGCTCAACAGATGTTTGTTTTTGGCCGTTTTATTGACAGCTCCGGCGTTCGCGGGCGTTTACGCGCATTCGGACCAGGCAGAGGCCGCTGCAATCGTCGAAGCGGTTTGGCGCACGGGCCCGGTTAAAAGTTTTATGCTGCAGCGTGACGGGGAGTTGCTGATCGAAGCGCATCGCATGGGTATGCGGGCCGATCGCACCACCAACGTCAAGTCCGTGGCTAAAAGTATTATTTCGCTGCTGGTCGGCATCGCGATCGAACAGGGGCATCTGTCGGGGGTGCAGCAACCCATCGGCGAGTTTTTTCCGGACTATTTCGAGCGCCGGCCCGACCCCGTAAAAGCCGCGATCACCATTCAGGATTTGCTCACGATGCGAGCGGGGCTGGAATCGACCAGCATCTACAACTACGGGCGCTGGGTCGTGAGCGATAACTGGATCGAGTTTGCCCTCGATCGGCCGCTCGTCGAACCGCCGGGCGGGGACATGATCTACAGCACCGGCTCTTCGCATTTACTGTCGGTGATACTGACCCGGGCCACCGGGATGAGCACACGCGCGTTTGCCGAGCGGCACCTGTTCAAACCCCTCGGTATTGCCGTCGGCGGCTGGGATCGGGATCCCCAGGGTTATTATTTCGGGGGCAACAACATGGCTTTGTCGCCGGCTGCGCTGCTCAGGCTCGGCACGATGGTGATGAACCAGGGCGCTTATAACGGCAAACAGATCGTGCCGCGTGCGTGGATCGCCGAGTCGATGCAGGTTTATACCCAGAGTCACTTCAATCCCTACGATTACGGTTATGGCTGGTGGCAGCGCGAACTGAATGGCTACACCGTGCAGTTTGCCTGGGGTAATGGCGGTCAGTACATATTGATGATTCCGGCGCTGAAAACCGTGATCGCGATCGCCTCTCGCAACGGGGGGAATATTGTCGACAGCAGGGCCAACCGTTACCGGCTGTTCGATTTTATCGAGAGCAGGCTGATCGGTTTTCTAGATTAACAGGATCAGGCCTTACAATTTACCTTGTCGATAGTAATACTTGAAAAAACCGGAAAAAACCGGGACAGATTTATTTAATCGTTGGGGCTGCGCCGCTGTTATTGCGGCAACACCACTTCGATTTTTCGTCCCAGTTGCGAGCCCTGTACGCGCTCACCGAGCGCCTTACGAAATTCCTTGTCGACGCGGTGGGACAGACTGCAGTGGCTGGGGCTGACGACCTGTAAACCGGGACAGATTTATTTAATCGTTAATTCATATATAGATCTGTCCCAGTTTCGTCCCGTCACCTTTTAATACATTAAGCTTTTGCGATCCAGGCTGAACACCATCCCGCCCCGGCAACTTCCTGTCCCGGAAAAATATTGCAAGGGCCCCATTCGGCGCCGGCGCCTCCGGTGAAAAGCTGACAGTTACTGCATGTCTTGCCGGCCACTTCAGATTTATGGGTGTATTTGAATGCCTTGGCCTGCGCATTTTCCGGATCGAGCTGCGCTGCCTGCGCCAATGCCGGGGCGAGCACCGGGATTACCGCGAGGGCGGAAATTGATTTGATGAATTTTCTGCGATTGATTGAATTGCTCATGGGTAGTCTCCTTTAGTCGAATGTGAAGGGTTAATGCAAATTTGGTTTGGCTTTCGATTTCAGATAGTTGCTACGTCAAAAAACAAATACACCTTTTATGTTTTCCGACGTAAAGATCGTTTCGTTACTACGCACCTCGGAAACAGCTAAAAGCGGGCCGAAACCGGACTCTGGAATCGAGGGCGAGGGAAATGGTATTCTCGAAAGCGGGAAGACATTTTCCCGAAGTCGAGAATTTCGGCCCTGTTTCTGATTCGAGCAATCAGAAAATGAACCGGGAATCTACCGTATCTGGAGTCAAAATTCGTTTAACAGCGAGATTTCGCGGGTTTAGCTCCGTTTGTTGCCACAATTGGGTCAAAATGCTCGCAAATCGCGTGCCATATCATCCGTGTCGGTGAAAACCGGGACAGATTTATTTAATCGTCATAATTCCGGGGTTTTGCTATCGCCGATCAAAAGACCTGGCCCTGTAGTATAACCCCGTGCTACGAGCCGGTCGTTTAGACCGGCTGCCCCGGCGTTTGTTCGGGCCGCGACTGGTTGATCATTTCGAGGAGGGCGCGCACCGCCACCGAAGCGATGATGACGCTGCCGCCGATCAGCGTCCAGCGGTGCGGAACTTCATCGACGAACAGCCAGACCCAGACCGGGCCCAGCGCGAATTCGATCAGCATCAGCAGCGTGACCTCGGCGGTGGCGAGATGACGCGACGCGATAATGAAGGTCCAGTTGACGAAACCCGACAGGCAGCCGCCCCAGAACAGGCACAGCAGGATGTCGTTCCACGGCAATGCCAGGTCGCCGCCGGTCACGGGCAGCGCCACGGCGATCATCAGCGCGGATGCGATCAGTAGCGACGGCAGCATTTCGATCCGGCGCCGGTAACGCACAACCACCGCGAAGCCGGCGAAGCAGAGCGCGGTCGCAAGCGCCATCAGGTTGCCGAAACCCGAACCGATGCTGACACCGTTGACGACCATCAGCGCGAGCCCGCTGCCGGCGAACAGCATCGTCACCAGGGTCGCGCGGCGCAGGCGTTCGCCGAGGAAGATACGCGCCAGCAGCGCGGCGAAAAAGGGGATGGCGCCGATGATGAAAAGCGCGTTGGCGATGGTGGTGTGGGTAAACGCCTGGATGAAGCTCAGGCCGGCGCCGGCCAGCAGTATACCGGCGAGCATGCCGTAACGGCCCACGGACAGCAGGGTGGCGACGAATCGGCCGCGGTTTTGAATCGCGACGATGGCCGCAACCACCACGATCAGGCCGAGCGAGCGATAAATGTAGATTTGCCAGGGCGTGGCGACCTCGATACTGCGCTGCACCAGTCCGCCGAAACTGATCGCAATCGAACCGAATACCATCAACAGCATCGCGTAGCCGCGGCGGCTGTCGACTTCATGCGTTACGGTTACGGCTGCCTGATCCTGCATATTCGATTACAGGCCGATGGGAAACAAGCCAGTCTTTCACGGATTCCGTGCGCGATCCAACGATAAAACCCGTTCGAAGACATCGGGAAGTCAAATGGGTAAACGTGATAATGGTTATCGGGGAAAGGTATACTTTCCACGAACACAAAATCGGGACAGGTTTATTTAATCGTTGTAAATTACCGATTTCCTTGTTCTCAGTTGGATATATGGCATTTTGGTCGCGCCGCAGGCGCCTTGCCCGTACGCGCGTTTCCTGGCTCAGGCGATTCCTGCGCTGGAGTTGGCTGGTATTGCTGCTTCTGGTTATTGCCGATGCGGCCTACCTGGCTTCGATCTGGCCGGACTGGGCGGCTTATCGGCATGGCCCGATTCAGCGCTCGCAGTTTATCCGGGACTACGATCGGGAACGTCAGCAGCGACCTGACTGGCCGAAACTGCGCTGGCGTCCGGTTGCCATCGACGGGATGCCGAAACACCTGGTTCGCGCCGTGATCGTCGCCGAGGATTCCCGTTTTTACGAACACGAAGGCGTCGACCTGGAAGCGCTTAAAGAGGCGATGGAATACAACCTGTCGCAACAGCGTCTGGCCTATGGCGCCAGCACGCTGTCGCAGCAGACCGTGAAGAACCTGTTCCTGAGTCCGTCGCGCAACCCGCTGCGCAAATGGCACGAACTCGTATTGACCCTCGGCATGGAACGCAGCCTGTCGAAGCGGCGTATCCTCGAGTATTACCTGAATGTGGCCGAATTCGGCCGGGGCATTTATGGCGTCGATGCCGCCGCGCGATATTACTGGGGTGTGCCGGTTTCGAGGATTAGCGCGCGCGAGTCGATCGAACTCGCGGCGACCCTGCCGTCGCCAGTCGCGAATAACCCACGCAGCAATACGCGTGCCTTCCGTAAACGGGTTGACAAGATCCGGCGCTACTTTCGCCACTGAGGGTCGAGCTCCCCGGAAACCCCGTTCGACGCGCCGCGGCGTGTCGGCCAGGTAGCCCCAGGGTTTCAGCGCGATATTTTGCACATAATTCAGATAATTAGATCTGTCCCAGTTTCGGATAACATAATTCAGATAATTAGATCTGTCCCAGTTTCGGATAATTAGATCTGTCCCAGTTTCGTATTTGAGGGCCAGCTCGAGATTCCTATCGAAACGTATCAACAGGTCTTTGAGATAACGTGTACCGCCAGTCAAATTCGCAGATGGGTTTGGTCGATTGGCGACCCCGCAGCGCCTGGCGGTTGCCGGCATCAGTTGCATCAAACCAACCGGGCCGGCACGAGATATCGCGTTGGGATCGTAGGCGGATTCGCAATTTCGGTGACAGTATACCTAATTCGTTCTAGCCCAAATTCTTGGGCAAGTAATAAATAGGTATACTGTCCCCCGAACTGCGAACTGCAGGTTAAGGAGGATCCCATGCTGGGACATTCGATCTATGCCTACGTTTGGCGCACCAGTCGTAGTACCCAGATTAAAATCTGCCTGCTCGTAAGCCTGGTGACGTTCTTTTCCGTGGCTCCGCTCGAACTGCAGCGTCGCATTATCGATGGTGCGGTTTCGCAAGGGGAAGTCATGCTGCTATTGCTGCTGGGCGCAGCCTACCTTGCGGTTATTCTGGCTCAGGGCGTTTTAAAATATGCGCTCAACGTGCTCAAGGGCAGGGTCCTGGAAGAGGTGAGCCGGGATCTGCGCAAGCAAATTCTGTGGCGCAAGTTCAACCCGACCGGGGATGCGGCCGTTTCGGCTGCGGGACCGATGGATCCGGGAACGACGATTTCCATGCTCAGCGCCGAATCCGAGGATATCGGCGAGTTCGCCAGTGCGAGCCTGTCGACCCCGCTACTGCAGGGGGGTACGATAATCTGGGTGATGGCCTACCTGATATGGGTTGAACCGCGAATCGCGCTGTTGGCCATTCTGATATATGCGCCGCAGGCTTTCCTGACACCGCAAATCCAGCGCAATGTCAACCGCCTGGCCCGCCGGCGGACCCGCATCATGCGCAAACTCGGGCGCGAGGCGGTCACCTTCGAAAGCCTGGCCGATGATGAGCGTGAAGGGCTGCGAGCCCGGACCGATTTGCTGGTCGGGCTGGTTTTTAAGATACGAATGCTAATTTACCGCCAAAAGCACGTTCTTACTTTTTTTGGCAACTTCCTCGATTCCTTTGGGGTGCTGATCGTGCTCATGGTCGGCGGGTACATGTTGATTCACGAACAGATCAGCGTTGGCACGCTAGTGGTATTTATTACCGGTTTTCAAAAAGTATCCGATCCGTGGTCACAGCTAATTAACTTTTACCGTTCGGTCTCGAACGCACGTGTGACCTTCAGGCTGGCGGCAGAGACCATCGATGCGGCGTGACTGCGGAGCGTGCGACATCCAGTAACAATAGGGGACAGACCACGATTAATTCGTTCCCTATAAACCGTATAAACCGGGACAGATTTATTTAATCCATTCCCGGTCGCGTGCATTTAATAAGAAATTGCTATACTGATCGCCGAATTTCCGCGCAACGATCAGGAAACGAGTGCCCATGTCGAATGCCAGCGAGGTTACGCAGGATTTCCTCGATTCGGCGCAATACCGAACCGAATCGATTCTTTTATACGAAAACGTTTACGGCGAGGATTTCGTCAGTCCTGGCGGTAGGGGCATGGCGCGCGAATTGATCGGGCGCATGCATCTTCCGGCAGAGTCGCGGGTGCTCGATGTTGGCTGCGGGCTGGGCGGCAGCGCCTTTGTTATGGCGCGCGAGTTCGATTTGCGGGTGGACGGCATCGACCTGTCGAAAAATATGCTCGAGATCGCCAACCGCAAGCTCGAAGCCCACGGCCTGGCCGAAAAGGTTAATCTGGAGTGGGGCGATTGTCTCGAACTCGATTGCGACAATTGTTACGAGGCGATATATAGCCGCGACGTATTCTTGCATATCCATGATAAGAAGCGTCTGTTTTCGGTTTTGCTTGGCGCCTTGCGTCCCGGCGGGCAGCTTCTGTTCACCGACTATTGCTGCGGCCCCGAACCCTGGGCGGACGACTTCACCCAATATGTCAGCGACCGGGGATATGATTTACATACACCCGAGAAATACCGGGAATTGATTGCGGACGCGGGTTTTACAAAGGTGATTGCCGAGGATATCAGCAAGCGGTTCATCGAAATTTTACGCGTCGATCTCGAGCGTATCGCGGGCTCCGGGCTGGAGCCGCCGGTGCGCGACAAGCTCGCGCAAAGCTGGCAACAAAAGCTCGAACGGTCACTTGGCGGCGATCACCGTTGGGGGCTGTTCAGCGCGCGAAAATAAACCTGTCGAACAAAAACGGGGGCATATATGAACGACAATCTGGACCAGGTGCACGGCGTGTTGACCGGCATTCCGGGTTTCGAGGACTTACCGGCGGATGGTTACGCTAGCGAACGGCTGGGCGGCTTGACCAACCTCGTATACCGCATCGACACCGGCGGCGAGCGATACGTATTGCGCATTCCGGGCGAGGGCACCGAGGAATACATCGACCGCGCGGTGGAAATGCACAATGCCCGGGTTGCCGCGGACGCGGACGTCTCGGCCGAGGTCGTTTATGCGGATGCGCCGAGCGGCGTGATGCTGTCCCGGTATATCGACGATACCGTGACGATGACGCCGGAGTTTTTTGCGACGCGTGATGGCGCCGCGGCGCGCGCGGGTCGCGCGTTCAAAAAAATGCACGACTGGCCCGAGCCCTTCGAATTTCGCTTCGAGCTGTTTGCAATGATTGACGATTACCTCAGGATCCTCGATCAGCGCAAGGCGGAACTGCCCGACGGTTACGCCGACGTCGTTGACTCGGCGCTGCCGGTGCGCGAGGCGCTCGATCGCAATCCCGCAGAACTCGCGCCGTGCCACTGCGATCCATTGTGCGAAAACCTCCTCGATTCCGGCGAGCGCATGTGGATCGTCGACTGGGAGTACTCCGGCATGAACGACCCTTTGTGGGATCTCGGCGATCTGTCGGTCGAGGCCGGTTTTACGCTGGCGCAGGATCAGGAAATGATCCGGGCCTATTGCGGCGGTGAACCGAGCGAATCGGATTTCGGCCGGATGATCATCTACAAAGCCATGTGTGACCTGCTGTGGACCCTCTGGGGCCTGATCCAGTACAGCGACAATAATCCGGCCGAGGATTTTTGGGCCTACTCGATCGGCCGTTTCGAGCGCTGCAAGGCACTGATGTCAACCGCGGAATTCGATCGGCACGTGAAGGCGGTTGGCATACGGGCCTGATACTTCGGCGGCGTGAGTTGACATGCCTGAGTAAAAGTGAGAAAACAAATCGAGCGACCGGGCGCAGATCCGGCACGCGAACAACCAGAAGGAGCTATAACGATGAACAATAAAACCCGTTTCAACCTAGTTAAATCCCTGTTTTTAGTCATGTTTGCGGCACTCGCCCTGCCGGCGGGCGCGGTCGAGTCGAAAGACCCGATCAAGCTGACCCTGCACGACTGGACCGGGCAGTACCTGACCACGACGCTGATGGGCGAAATCCTGAAAAAAGCCGGTTACAACGTCGAATACGTGCAGGCGGATTACATCGCGCAGTTCGCCGGCCTCGAATCCGGTGATTTGCATATCGCGATGGAAATGTGGGAAACCACTGGCAAGCAGGCGATGGATGCGTCGCTCGCCACCGGCAAGACCGTCGATCTCGGCGAAACCGGGATGGACGCCAAGGAGGAATGGTGGTACCCGATGTACATGAAGGAAAAATGCCCGGGGCTGCCCGACTGGAAAGCCCTGAACGGCTGCGCCGAGGCTTTCTCGATACCGGAGACCGCGCCCAAAGGGCGTTATCTCGGCGGCCCGGTGACCTGGGCGGGTTTCGATGACGAGCGCGTCGAAGCGCTGGGGCTCGACTACGAAGTCGTGCATGCCGGCACCGACGCGGCGCTGTTCTCCGAGCTCGAATCGGCGATTCAGCGCAAGGCACCGATACTGTTGTGGGTCTATGCGCCGCACTGGGCAGTGGCCAAGTATGACGGCGAATGGGTCGAGTTTCCCGAGTACACCGATGCCTGCTACGAAGATCCGAGCTGGGGCATGAACAAGGATATGGCATACGACTGCGGTAAACCCTTCGGCTGGATCAAGAAGGTCGGCTGGAAGGCCGGCGAGAAGAAGTGGCCGGGCGCCTACAAGGTAGTGCGCAACTTCAAGATCGATAATGCACAGATGAGCCAGATGATCGTCGAGGTGGATCTCGAGGGTAAATCGGTGGAGGACACCGTCGCCAAGTGGATGCGCGAAAATGAATCCACCTGGAGAGCCTGGATCAAGTAATTCTGCTTTCTCCCGAAGGTGGGTCGCGGGCTTTACCCCGACCCGCCTTGATTTTTTAATGGCTACCGCTCCCGGTCGTAACGCAAGGGTATGAATGTCGGACGCGCCAGCAACAACGGATAATCCAGCGGTCGCGGGTCAACCCGCGGCCAAGCTAAGCTGTAAGCACGTGTGGAAGATTTTCGGCGATAACGTGCCGTCGCTGATCGGCGTTGACGGCAGCTTCGATGAGGCCAGGCTAGAGAGCGGCGAATACATCGGCGCGGTACGCGATGCCAGTTTCGAAGTGAACGACGGCGAGACCTTCGTCATCATGGGCCTGTCCGGCTCGGGCAAATCGACGCTGTTGCGCTGCATGACGCGCCTGATCGAACCCAGCAGCGGTGAAATCTACTTCGAATCCGAGGACCTGATGCAGGCCAGCGAGGCGCAGCTGATCGACATGCGCCGGCACAAGATGGGCATGGTGTTCCAGCATTTCGCGCTGCTGCCGAATCGCAGCGTGATCGGCAACGTCGCGCTGCCGCTCGAGGTACAGGGCATCGGCAAGGCCGAGCGCGAGCAGCGCGCACTCGAGGTTATCAAGCTGGTGGGACTCGAGGGACGCGAGCAGTATTATCCGCGCGAACTGTCCGGCGGGCAGCAGCAGCGGGTCGGCATTGCGCGCTCGCTCGCGGCCGAGCCCGACATCTGGTTTCTCGACGAGCCTTTTTCCGCGCTCGACCCGTTGATTCGCCGCGAGATGCAGGATGAATTCATGCGCCTGCAAAACGTGCTGCATAAAACCATCGTCTTTATTACCCACGATTTCGACGAGGCGATCCGGCTCGGCGACCGCATTGCGATCATGAAGGACGGCGCGATCATCCAGATCGGTACGCCGGAGCAGCTGGTGCTGCACCCGGCCACCGATTACGTCGAGGAATTCACCCAGGGCATTCCGCGCGCCAAGGTATTGAGCGCGGGCGCGCTAATGCGCGACGTCGACGGCGACGAGTTTGCCGGCACGGTGCAGGCGAGTGTCTCGATCGAGACCCAGCTTGACGCCATCCTGAACGCCGACCGGGGCGCGATCTTCGCGGTGCACGACGATCAGTACAACGTCGTCGGCGCGCTGCCGCGCGAAGTCGTGGTCGAATTGTTGTCCGCACCGCAGCAAAAGGAATGAGTAACGCGGCGGTATCGCTTCCCCGTCCGGCGCCCCTGGTGCTGAACCGTTGGGTCCTGTTCTGGGGCCTGATGATTGTCGTCACCGTCGTACTGATGCTGTCGAAAGAATCCCTGCCCTGGGCGTTCAAGTATCCGCGTGCGTGGCAGCTGCCGCTGGCCGGCTGGATCACGGATTTCATGAAATGGCTGATCAACAGCTTCGACCTCGGCCTGTTTACGTTCAAGGAGTTGACCCGCGGGCTCGCGTGGCTGGTCGAACAGCCGTATACCTTCGTCCGCAGCCTGTTGTCGACCGGATTCCTGAGCGGTGTCGGCAGCGATGCGGTGCAGGTGTTTCCCCGAATTTCGTGGCTGGCGCTGATCGCGGGCCTGATGCTGCTTGGTCACTACACGCGCGACTGGAAGCTGGCGTTGCTGGTGGGCGGCTGCTTCGGCTACCTTGTCGTGTTCGGCCAGTGGGACAGCGCGATGGTCACCTTGAGTTCGATTATCATCGCGGTGCCGATCGGTATCCTCGGCGGCATGCTGCTCGGCATTCTCGGTCATCGCTCGCGCGGCTTTCGCCTGGTGCTGATCCCGGTTCTCGACCTGATGCAGACCGTACCGGTATTCGCCTACCTGGTGCCGGTGCTGCTGCTGTTCGGTTTCAGCCCGGTATCGGCGATGATCGCGACGATCATCTACGCGATGCCGCCGATGGTGCGGGTCACGCTGCTGGCGCTGGAACAAATCAGTTCGGAGGTGACCGAGGCGGGCGCCATGGCAGGCTGTTCACGGCGCCAACTGCTGTGGAAGGTATTGCTGCCGTCGGCAAAGCATTCGCTGATGATCGGCGTCAATCAGGTGGTCATGCTGTCGTTGAACATGGTTATCATCGCGTCGATGATAGGCGCCGGCGGCCTCGGTCACGACGTGCTGACCGCGCTGCGCCGGCTGCGCATCGATGAAGGCGTCGAGGCCGGCCTCGCGATTACCCTGCTCGCGATTGCGCTCGACCGCCTGAGCCAGGCTTACGCCAAACGGCCGCCGCCCATGCACCGCAGTCGGCAACCCACCCTGTGGCAGCGGCATCCGCATGCGCTTGCGTTTCTCATGATCGTCAGCGTGACCTGGGTGCTCGGTATTTATCAGCCGGCGCTGAACACTTACCCCGAGAGCTGGCAGATTACCACCGGTGCTTTCTGGGGCGACCTGGTCAAGTACATCAACATCAATTACTTCGATACGCTCGAGAGTTTTAAGAACTTCCTGCTGCTGAACCTGATGGTGCCGTTCAAGCGCTTCCTGCTGTCGCTGCCGTGGGTGGCGGTGGTGGCGGCCGTGGGCCTCGGCGGCTGGCAGCTCGGCGGCTGGCGCCTGGGACTTTTGACCGCGAGTCTGGCCACCTTCATCGCCGTGGTCGGGCTCTGGGCCAAGGCCATGGTCACGCTGTACCTGTGCGGCCTCGCGGTCGTCATCGCCTGCCTCATCGGCATCCCAATCGGCATTCTCGCGTCGCGCAGCGAGCGCCTGCACCGCATCGTCGGCGTGATCATCGACACGTTGCAAACCCTGCCCAGTTTCGTTTACCTGATGCCGGTGGTGATGCTGTTCCGGGTGGGTGACTTTGCCGCGATGCTCGCCGTGATCGCTTACGCGATCACGCCGATTATCCGCTACACCGATCACGGCATCCGCCATATTCCGGGCGAGCTGATCGAGGCCGCTCGCCAGGTCGGCATGACGCGCGGCCAGCTGCTGCGCAAGGTGCAGGTGCCGCTGGCGCTGCCGCACATCATGCTCGGCGTCAACCAGACCATCATGATGGCGCTGTCGATGCTGGTAATCACCGCGCTGGTCGGCACCCGCGAACTCGGCCAGGAGGTGTATATCGCGCTGACCAAGGCCGATACCGGCCGCGGCGTGATCGCCGGCGTTTGCGTCGCCTTCATCGCGATCATTTCGGACCGCATGATCAGCGCCTGGGCGACGCGGCGCAAACGTGAACTGGGACTCGAATGACATGAGCGCGAGCAGGGAGTTACCGAAAACGGCCCGGGTGGTGGTTATCGGCGGCGGCATCATCGGTTGTTCGACCGCCTATCACCTGGCGAAAATGGACTGCAGCGAGGTCGTGCTGCTGGAAAAACACCGGCTGACCTCGGGCTCGACCTTTCACGCCGCCGGGCTGGTCGGGCAACTGCGCACCAACGCCAACATTACCCAGCTGCTGGGCTACTCGGTGGAGCTGTATAAAACACTCGAGCAGGAGACCGGGCTCGCGACCGGCTGGAAAATGAACGGTGGACTGCGTCTCGCCTGTAATCCTGAACGCTGGATCGAAGTCAAGCGGCAGGCGACCACGGCGCACTCCTTCGGACTGGAGATGCATCTGCTGACGCCCGCGGAAGCGCTGGAGCTGTGGCCGGTGATGGACACATCGGACCTGGTCGGCGCGGCGTTTCTGCCGACCGACGGCCAGGCCAATCCATCCGATATTACCCAGTCGCTCGCCAGTGGCGCGCGCAAGGGCGGGGTGCAAATCTGCGAAAATGTCGAGGTCATAGGTTTCGAATTCGATGGCGATACGATCCGCGCGGTCGAGACAGACGCTGGTAGCATTCGCTGTGAGCGCGTGGTGATCTGCGCCGGGCAATGGTCGCAGCAGCTGGGCCGCCTGGCCGGGATCAATATTCCGCTGGTCTCGGTGCAGCACCAGTACCTGGTTACCGAGGCCATTCCCGGGGTGGCGGCCGATCTGCCGACGCTGCGCGATCCCGACCGGTTGACTTATTTCAAGGAAGACGTCGGCGGGCTCGTCATGGGCGGCTATGAGCCGAACCCGATTCCGTGGGCAGAGGATGGAATTCCGCCGGGTTTTAATTTCACCCTGTTGGACAATAACTGGGATCATTTCGAGCCGCTGATGGAGCAGGCGATCGCGCGCGTGCCGGCGCTGGCCGATGCCGGCATCCGGCAAATGTTCAACGGGCCCGAGAGTTTCACCCCGGACGGTAATTTCATTCTCGGCGAGGCGCCCGAACGCAACAACCTGTTCGTCGGTGCCGGATTCAACGCCTTCGGCATCGCCTCCGGCGGCGGCGCCGGCATGGCGCTGGCGGAATGGGTGTTAAACGGTGTGCCGCCGTTCGACCTGTGGCCGGTCGACATCCGTCGCTTCGGCCAGCCGCATCGCGATATCGAATGGGTACGGCGGCGCACGCTGGAAGCTTACGCCAGGCATTACACGATGGCCTGGCCGTTCGAGGAAAACGTCTCCTGCCGGCCCAGCCGCCGCTCGCCGCTTTACGACACGCTGAAATCGAGCGGTGCCTGTTTCGGCGAGAAACTCGGCTGGGAGCGTCCTAACTGGTTCGCCGAGAGCCCGCAAGCGGCGCACGACGAATACGGTTTCGGCCGCCAGAACTGGTTCGATGCGGTTGGGCTGGAACATGCGGCGGCTCGCGAGCGGGTCGCGATTTTCGATCAATCGTCGTTTGCGAAGTACCGCGTTAGCGGGGCGGACGCTGAGCGGGCGCTGTCGTGGATTTGCGCTGGCAATGTCGCGCTTGCTCTCGGCCGCGTCGTTTATACCCAGCTGCTCAACCGGCAGGGCGGCATCGAGTGCGATTTGACCGTCACCCGGATCGCTGCTGACGAATATTACCTGGTCACCGGCACCGGTTTCGCTACCCACGACCTCGACTGGATCCGGCGTAATATGCCGGCCGGTCTCGACGCCAGGGTGGACGACGTGACCACGGCCTGGGCGGTGCTGTCGCTGATGGGGCCGAAATCGCGCGACCTGCTGCAGGCGCTGGTGCGAGACGATCTGTCGAACCAGGGTTTCCCGTTTGCGAGCGTGCGTGAGCTGGCCGTATCCGGCGCCACGCTGCGGGCGCTGCGCGTCAGCTACGTCGGCGAACTGGGCTGGGAGCTGCACGTGCCGGTCGAATCGGCGCTCTCGGTTTACCAGGCGTTGATGGCAGCCGGCGCCGACCACGGTATTGTCAACGCCGGTTACCGCGCGATCGAGTCGCTGCGCCTGGAGAAGGGTTACCGCGCCTGGGGCGCGGATATCGGCCCGGATTACACCCCGCTCGAAGCCGGGCTGGGCTGGGCTGTCGACCTGAAAAGCGGCAAGGATTTCATCGGGCGGGACGCAATTATGGCGCAGCAGGGGCAGCCGCTAACCAGATCGCTCGCCTGTTTTACCCTTGGCGATCGCGACGTCGTTTTGCTTGGTCGCGAAACCGTTTATCGTAACGAAGAGCGCGTCGGCTGGCTCTCCAGCGCGGGTTGGGGATATACCGTTGGCGCCAATATCGGCTTCGGCTACGTGCGTTGCGCCGACGGTGTCGATCGCGGCTTCCTTGAATCGGGCCGCTACGAACTCGAGGTCGCCGGTGAACGCGTCAGCTGCGAGTGGCAACCCGGGCCGCTGTACGATCCGGCCATGCAGAAGATGAAGTGTTAAGACCTGCACACATCGTTTTCGTCGAGATGATGGGTGTGCCCGGCAGTTACGATGCCTCGGTATACGACCATTTTGAGGACAAGGACCAGGAGGGACTCTGGTTCGTCAAACGTTACGCTCACGTGTCGGGCATCACGATCGAGACCTGCAACGTTTGTCTCGGCGAATCGCTGCCTCCGCCCGACGCGGTCGACGGCATCGTGCTCGCGGGCAGTTACAATTCGGTGCACGATCATACAGATTGGCAGCACACGGTGCGCGCCTGGCTACCTTCGATGCGCCGCCGGCGGATACCGATACTCGGCATTTGCGGCGCGCACCAGTTGCTGGCGCATGCCGAGGGCGCCAGCGTCGTTGCCGTCGACGGCGGGCCGTTTGCCGGGACCTTTCCGGTGCAACTGACGCAGGCGGGCAGGGCATCGCCGCTGATGCGGGATATCGCTGACGACGATTGCTTCCATTATGCCAACAGCGAGCATGTCGTCGATGTGCCCGCGGGCAGCACCCTGCTTGCGATCAGCAGCAAGGTGCCGGTCGCGGCGCTGGATTTCGGTAATCATTGTTACACCACGCAATTTCATCCCGAGGCCACCGAAGAAACCCTGGGCACGATCTGGCGTTTCAAGGCGCCGGAATTGATGTCCCGTTATCACGCCCGCGAAAAGGGCGATCGACTGGTCGAGAACTTCCTGCAGTTGGCGCGTGATTTGAAAAACCCAAAAACCCGGGACAGATTTATTTAATCGGAAACCCGGGACAGATTTATTTAATCGTGACTTTGCTCGCGTTCGAAACCCGGGACAGATTTATTTAATCGTGACTTTGCTCGCGGGCGGACGACCTGGGCGTTTATATTCCAGTCTGATGCCGGTTCTTAGCTCGATTTCTTTTACAAATCTGCTCCCACCCGTTAGGCGATTGCTCTCTAGTCGCCGTGATATGAACTCCGCTTCATATGAGGGAGTGTCTTCCGCCACATATTTCCGATACCCCTCGAAGCTGACACCGCATAAGTTCGTAAACCCGTGACGATCGACTATTACGGATGGCGATAGTCCGGCATTCTCCCGGTAGCTTGACCAACGATAATCCGCCGGTCGGATAACCATCTTCGCCTTTACCGGATTTAATTCGATATAACGGCAACACTGAAGAAAATACTCGTCGCTGTCGACGATGCTCATTTTGTAACGTCCATCCCAGAGAGACCCTGTACGGTTCTCCTGCTTGTTGACAAACCGAGTCTGTCTGCCGGCCAGCCGTTTCATCAGCAATCCGATACTTTTTATGTCATCTCCAGGGTCAAGTAATAAATGGACATGGTTAGCCATCAAGCACCAGGCATATACCTTTACCTGCAACTGCTGGGCCCAGTTTCCCAGCGTATCGAGGTAGTAAGAGTAATCACCGTCATCGACAAAAACGGCATTTCTGTTGTGACCGCGCTGAACCACGTGATGTGGCATATTGGGTGCCACCACCCTGCCAGTCCTTGGCATTGCAAACTCCTTTTGCAGTTGATTTTGGCTAACCAAGTTTAAATCAATGCTGCTGTAACATAAATAGACCCATAAATAGATCTGTCCCAGTTTCGCAGTTTCGTCCACAGATAATTAGATCTGTCCCGGTTTCGTACGGTTTCGAATTTGCTATTCCTGTGGAAATTTAGTTAAACGTCACCATATCTCTGTCTGATATTGCCGTTTCGAAGCGGCGCCCCGTCTGCGTGCAGCCCTGGCGCGGAATTACATTCGCATAACAGGAGAAAAGCGTGACTCAATTCTTTTTCGAATACGGCTTGTTTGCCGCCAAGCTGGCCACCTTTGTCATTGCCATACTAGCCATCATCATTGTGTCGGTGGGCGTCACCCGGCGGGTGAAAAAATCGATGAAAGGCCATATCGAGACCACCAAGGTCAATGACGAGATAGAGGCAATGCGCTTTGCACTCGATGCCGGGGTATCCGATCCGGAAGCCTACAAGCTGCATGTCAAGCAATGGCACAAGGAGAAAAAACTCGAACGTAAAGCGCGCAAAAAGGCACTCAAACAGGGTGTCAAAGGCAATGTCCCCGCTAAAGCCGAAGCGGACGCCAAACCCAGGGTATTCGTCCTCAATTTCAAGGGTGACCTCAGGGCCCTGGCGGTGTCAAAACTGCGCCAGGAAATTACTGCGGTGCTATCGATGGCGCAAGCCAGCGACGAGGTGGTGGTGCGCCTGGAGAGCGCCGGGGGCATGGTGCATGCCTACGGGCTCGCATCCTCACAGCTGCAGCGGGTCAAGGACCACGGCATCGGTTTGACCGTGTGCGTCGACAAGGTCGCCGCCAGCGGTGGTTACATGATGGCCTGCGTGGCGAACAAGATTCTGGCAGCGCCATTTGCCGTGCTCGGCTCGATCGGCGTGGTCGCACAGATGCCCAATTTCAATCGTTTGCTGAAAAAACACGACATCGATTTCGAGTTGATTACGGCGGGAGAATACAAGCGCACCCTAACGATTCTGGGTGAGAACACCGAGAAGGGGCGGGAGAAATTCGTCGAGGAAATCGAGGACACTCACTTGCTGTTCAAGGAATTCGTCGCACAGCACCGGCCCGAGCTCGATATTGAAAAAGTCGCGACCGGGGAGCA
>CAMYON010000050.1:0-2307 GCA_947260025.1 uncultured Gammaproteobacteria bacterium | reverse complement strand
GAAAGAGGTACTTTCTCCCGTTTCTTTTAACGGGCGATAGGGGGGACGCGAACCTTTAGTCGTGCGCAAGACTTGTGGTCTGTCCCCTGTTATTCTCTTACCATTCAACCAGGCAACGGGACCTGCCCGGCGCTACTATCTCGAACCGTGATTGAAGGACAGCGTGATGCCGAGCGCTCCAGGAATTTTTTTATCGTTTACCGGATTGACCTTGATGACAGCCCTTTTCAGCACCGCCTCCGCAGGCCCGCCAATACTAATCACTGACTTTTCGCAGGAGCCTGGTAGCCTCGAGTGGTTTGTCGTTAATGATGACGTCATGGGTGGAATGAGCAGCGGAGGATTCGAGCTGAACGATGGCTACCTGGTGTTTAGCGGGTCGACAAATACGCTCGGCGGCGGCTTCAGTTCGATTCGGAGTCGAGGTCCGCAGATGGACCTGTCGGAATTCAGTGGCATCAGGCTTCGGGTCAGAGGCGACGGTCGGCAATACTCGTGGCAGCTTCGAACGAACGCCAGGTACCGTGGACGAGAACTTGGCTTCTGGAATGAATTCGAAACCACCGCGGGCCAGTGGCGCGAGATCGATCTTCCGTTTGCGGATTTTGTGCCGAAGTTCCGTGGTAACAAGCTGGACGTCGCTCCGCCGGACCCGGCACACATCAGGGGATTGGGTTTGATGATTTCCGACGGCAAAGACGGGCCGTTCGCAATCGCAGTGGACGCCGTCCAGGCTTATCGCGAAAGCGAGCCTTCCTCTCTCCCTGAATAGATCTGTCCCAGTTTCTGCAGTTTCCTATTCCTCGGGCACGCCCTGCCAGAGCATCTCGTAACCAAGCTCGTAGGTCTCCGAGCAGTGCTCGGCGAGGGCTTCGAACTTCTCCTTGAACACGCTATCGGCGTGCGATTTTTCGTGCTGCTCGAACGAATTCCAGTAAGTGATGATGACGATGTGGTCCTCGGTCTTGCGCTCCGGGTCGAACGAGCCTTCCGGCGAGACGAAACCGGTGTACTCGAACACCTGGCCGCCGATGAAACCGCCTTTGTCGTCGCCATAGGTATTCTTGACGGTGTTGCACATTTCGCCGATGGCTAGCTCGACGTCGCCGGTGGTGATGCCGGGCTTAAGCTCGACGACGTTGTAGAGCATGACCGCGCCGAACGGGATCGTAATCGGGTTAAACATGGTTGAAACTCCTGACTCATATGCATGTGGTTTTGAATATGGGGGCATTGCAGCGGCGCTCAACCACGGAAACAGTAAGGAATTAGAGAGCCGCGGTACTCGAGGCCTCCTGTTCGGCTTTGCGGTGACCCAAACACCCTCTTACCACGTATACAAACGACAATCACAAATACTGGATAGAAATAATGGTTTACAAAATAGGTACCACGCTTAAGAAAGCCGAAACCAGCCTGGCACTGTTGAAGGTGCTCGCGGAGAACAGCTTCGACTCGATCCTGATTACGGACGCAACGAAAGCCGGGAAAATAATCTACGCAAATAAAGCCTTCAAGAAACTCACCGGTCATGACCCGTCCAGGGTCATCGGCAAATCACCCCGGATTCTTCAAGGTGTGGGTACCGATAAGAAAGTGATCAAACGCCTTGCCGCGGCGTTGAAATCGGGCAAGAAATTCGAAGGCAAGGCCATCAATTACAAGAAAGATGGCACCCCCTTCATCATGTTCTGGAGAGTGCTGCCGATCAAGGTCGGGAAAAAAATCGAAGCCTGGGTTGCCATCCAGAGAGAAGGCGCGGCCATTTGATACCTGGAAACTTCAACGCCGGTTCCTCATCGAGGTAGCCGGCGCCTTGCTGACACCTCGCGTCGGGAATTCCCGGAAAGGGATAGCCACAGCCCAAACACTTGATCCATTTTCGGCCTGATTGCTCCCGGTTCGAAGCTTGTCGTCTCCCCCCAAAGTGAGTATTCCGTTTTGGCAACGAGTTGCCGAGAATATCGGTAATCCCGGGGAGGGCAATTGTTGAAATCTTTCTTGATCCTGCTGTTAATGCTGCTTTCACCATTTTGCGTGACGGCCGAGTATGCCCCTGCGACCGTGGAGATGCGGCTTAAACCTTTGACGCCCGACGTCTACTATGTTCAGGGTAAAGCGAGGGTGGCAACTGACAACCAGGGCTTCGTTTCCAATGCCGGGTTTGTCATCACCGGTCAGGGCGTGATCGTTTTCGATGCACTCGGCACACCGTCGCTTGCGCAAAAACTGCTGGCCCTGATCCGCAGCAAAACCGACCAACCCGTGAAACGCGTTTACGCCAGCCACTACCATGCGGACCACGTC
>CAMYON010000049.1 GCA_947260025.1 uncultured Gammaproteobacteria bacterium | reverse complement strand
CGGCCTGTTTCCTCGATGCTTTCACGAATCAGGTCGCGCGACAGGTGGCGATTGATAAGGCCGGCGGCAAGCACCTTGCCCAGCGGGGAACCGCCTTCGATTTCCGCGATGTGCTTATCGGTCAACGCATCGCTATTGAGCAGATTCCAGATGCCGGTTAACAGCTTTTCCGGGATAACCTTTTTTTGGCGTAGAGTCCACGTTCGCTCGATAATAATAGCTGCCGCAACGATCGAGCACAGCAATATCGGGACCATCAACCAGCCACCTGCCTGAACCAGTTCAAACACGCTTTTTCCTCGGGATTAAATGCCGCACATCATACTGTGACGGGCAGCTTTTTACCATCGCCGCCAGATGCGCTCGAGCCGGCCCCGCTCAGCCCTGATCGACAGACCCTCGGCATTGCTTTCAATCGTAATTGCACCATCGCGATCGCTGCGCAACTGGGCTGCCGCAAGCGCCTGGTAGCGTGCGACTACCGCAGGTGACGGAAAACCCCAGCGGTTCCCCCGGGCCAGGGTATAGACGACATGCCGCGGCGAGACTTGCTCGACGAAACCGGCGCTGGAAGAAGTTGCACTGCCGTGATGCGGCACCACTAACACGTCAGCATCGAGCCTGGAACCATGCTCGGCCACCAGTCTCGATTCACGCGAGATTTCGATATCACCAGGCAACAGTAGCCGGTGCCTGCCATTGACCAGCAACACGCAGGATCGATTGTTGGTACTGCGCCAGTCACCCGCGCTCGGCAGAAAACTAAACTCGACTCCGTCCCAGCGCCAGTCCGGGTAATCGTGGCAGGAGCGTACCTGCTGCTCGAGCCCAAATCGTGACCGCAGTTCTCGCGGCGTACCCGAGATCAGTCGCGCTGCCGGCAAATCACCGATTATCCGATGCAGGCCACCGCTATGGTCCTGATCGACATGGCTGACAATCGCCAGGTCCGGCCAGTCGATTGCCCGCGCACGCATGGCCGGCAGCAAACCCCAGTCGGTAGCGCTGAAGACGGCGGCCTTACCCGGCCCAAAATCGTACACCAGGCTATGATGACGGGTGCGTAACAGAATCGATGTTCCCATGCCGACATCGAACACGATCAGCTCGAAGTCGCCTTGCCTCGGACGCGCCGGTTGCCAGATCAATAAACTCGACAAACCGAGCAGCATGACCGCCCGCGGCGATAATCTGACCGGCATCAGCAGCCAGGCGAGCATGACCAGCGCCAGCAATACCAGCGGTGCGGGCAGCACGGCAGTCACCGACTCCATGCCGCTAGATAACAGGAATTCGAGATAGTCCAGCAAGACTTGCAGCGTCCCGTCCGCCAGTGTGAACAGTGGCCGAGCGAGACCGATATCGGCAAGCGATAGCAGGCCGCCTAGCAGCACTGCCGGCAGCACGATAAAGCTGATCACGGGTATCGCAACAATGTTTGCCGGCAATCCTGCGGGATTGAACTGTTCGAAAATCAACAGTCCTAGCGGCGCAAACAACAGTGAGAAACCGCATTGCAGCATCAGTAACTGCTGCCAGCCGCGCATCCGTTGCGGCAATCTGAATTGCACAAAAGCGATAACCAGCAGGGCGCAGCTGCTCAGCCAGAACGAGGTCGAACCCACCGATCGGGGGTCCAACAACAGTATAATCGCCACCGCGAGGGTCAGTGACTGCAGCAAATTGATCCGATTGCCGAGCAATAGTGCCAGCGTCATGACGATTAGCATCACCAACGCACGCACCGTTGGCAGGCTGAAACCGGCTAACGCCGCGTAGATCGAAGCGGCCAGAATCGCCATTACCGCGGCCATCTGCAGCCGGTTCAAACCGCAATAGTAGAATTCGGGCCGCCAGCAATAACGACCCAGCGCGAACATCACCAGCGCTACCATCCCAACGTGTAGCCCGGATATGGCCAGCAAATGCGCGGTGCCGCTGGATTGCAGCAGGTTTCTATCGACGCGCGTGATATCGCCGCGAAATCCAAGCAGCAGCGCCTTGATCAGGCCGGCATGATTGCAGCCGCTGCATTGATCGTCGACTGCCGAAGCCAGGCGCGAGCGCCAGTAGGAGATAGCACGCGGACTAGGGGCTTCGAGTCGAACGTTCGACGGCGAATCGCGTATATAGCCGACCGCATCGATGCCGCGGGTAAACTGCCAGGCTTCGAAATCGAAGCCGCCTGGATTGAGCAAACCGCGCGGCTGTCTCAGCTTGACCTGGAAACGCCATCTCTCTCCTGCCTGCGGCAAAATTTCGTCCTGGTACCAGTTCAACCGCAGCAGGCGCGGCATGGCGCCAGGGTAACGATCGATTTCGACGTTTTCGAGGTACAGCCGGATGCGTCCGGGTTGAACCTCGGGCAGATCGGCAACCAGACCGCTGACGGTGGTTAGCTGATAGTCATAGCTATCGATCAAACGGTGATCGAGATGGTGGTGAAACAGCGCGCAGCTCCAGAGATACGCCGCGGCAGCGAGCAGCAGGAAGCGATAGCCGGGACAGTAAAAACACAACAGCAACAGCATCGGCGCAAATGCCGACCAGAATCGATCCGGTAATTCATTGCCGTAAAACGCCGACAACGAGCCCAGTAATATGGCAACTGCAAGTTGGGGCATGCGGTCCCTGCCCTTTATTCCCTGTTATGTGATCCAACTCTTTGCAGATTATTGAATATCTGTTGATAATACAATAATCATGGCAAGGAAGTTTCTCAGGAAATTACTGCCGCACCCTGACGTCATCACAAAGAACCGCTGGATCAAGCTCCTTGGCCCGCGGCTGCAGGATCCGTCACTGTGGCACATCAATCGGCGCTCGTTTCCGCTGGCGGTGGCGCTCGGGATATTTTGCGCATTTATCCCGGTCCCGTTTCAAATGCTGTTGGCCGCGTTGGCCGCCGTGTGGTTGCGGGTCAATATACTGGTGTCGGTATCCATGGTTTGGATCAGCAATCCGTTCACCATGGGGCCGATGTATTACTTCTGTTACCTGCTGGGCGCGAAAATGCTCGGGCTCGAACCAGGGAGATTTCACTTCGAGCTGACTTTCGACTGGCTGCTCAGCGGCCTGGCGGCAATCTGGGAACCCTTTCTGCTGGGATGTTTCACCGTGGGCCTGATCACGTCGATCGCGTTATTCGTGCTGGTTCGCATTCTCTGGCATTTGCATATCCTGAGCCATATCAAGGCGCGCGCGCGGCGGATCCACAATCGCCATCGTCATGCCACCCAGAAAAGGTGAACCTTCTGCTGGTCATTCTGATAACGGCGACCAGTGTTATTCTGGGCACCGGGATTTGCTTTTACCTCGTATACAAGTCGCGGGAAGTCGATTCCACGGTGTGGGTGCTCGAACATGTTATCTGTCCCATCATGCGCATCGTCGTGTTGTTGATTGTCGTCAGCCAGGTTTACCCGGCGATCGACGAAAACTCCAGCAGTCTCGATTTCTGGCGTATTCTCGGCCAGCAGGGACAGTTCAGCGACATCGTCAATATCCTGTTTCTAGCCGGGCTGGCGTTGTCTTTTATCCCGTTACTCAATCACCCGGTGTTTGCCCTGCCGGTGCAAAGTATCCTCACCATCGCGCTGGTGTTTCACTGGCAGTACCTGGACCTTATCGCCTCCCCGGTGCTGTTTCCCTCGACCGCAACGATTCTCAAGATCGTTGTCTATATGGCACTGGCTTACTATGTCACGCGCGAGGCGAGTATCCCGCTGTCGAGATGGCTAGACCGCAAGCTGGTTGTCAGCGGCAGCATTCGACTGGTCTCGGACGCCATGTACATGACGCTACAAATCCCGGTAATGCTGATCTACTGCAGTTTTTTAAAGAGCCAACTGGCATAGCCCGCCAGCTCGCTTCGAAGAGGTAAAACGTTCCGTTTAAGACTCCGGGGTCAGAACGCCGTCGAGCATGTGCCAGCGATGCTGCATGCGTGCGGCAATGCCAAGATCATGCGTAACGACCACCAGCGCAATATTGAGATCACGGTTCAGATCGAGCATCAGTTCCAGCATCTGCGCCGCGGTTTGCTGATCCAGGTTGCCGGTGGGCTCGTCCGCCAGCAGGCAGCTCGGCCGGGTTACGAGGGCGCGCGCCAGGGCCACACGCTGGCGCTCTCCGCCGGAGAGTTCTCCCGGTTTGTGGTCGGCGCGCTGCTGCAGTCCTATTTTGCCGAGCCAGTCCTGCGCTTCGGCGTAGGCTTCACTGCGCGCATTGCGCCGAATCAGCAGCGGCATGGCGATATTTTCCAGCGCGCTGAATTCGGGTAACAGATGATGAAACTGGTAGATGAAGCCCAGGTGGCGATTGCGCAACCTGCCGAGATTGGCCTCGGACAGGCTCGCCAGCGAACGGCCCGCGACCCTGATTTCGCCACCACTGACGTTATCGAGACCGCCGAGCAGGTGCATCAGGGTCGATTTTCCCGCGCCGGAAGCACCGAGTATGGCGTGACTTTCACCATTTTCGACACTGAAATCGACGCCCTTGAGCACCTCGACATCGAGTTTGCCCTGGCGAAAAACCTTGGTTACCGCACTGGCTTCGATTACGGCTGCCGACATGGCGCCTCCCGTTTACTCATAACTTAGCGCTTCGGCAGGCCGGGTTTTAGAGGCCCGCAGTGCCGGGTAAAGCGTCGCGACTACCGAAACGCCAAACGACAGCAGGGTAATCTTGATGATATCCGACTGCTTCATTTCCGATGGCAGATCGGTGATCGGGTAGACTCCGCGCGGCAGGAACTGGGTTTGAAAGAATTGCTCGAGCGCGGGCACGATGACGTCGATATGCGACGCCACCACGATGCCGCTCAGCAGCCCGAACAGGGTTCCGATCAGGCCTATCAGCGTGCCCTGCACCATGAATATCCACATGATCGAAAGCGGCGACATGCCCAGGGTTCGTAAAATCGCGATATCTGCCTGCTTGTCGGTTACCACCATCACCAGGGTCGACACGATATTGAAGGCGGCTACCGCCACGATCAGCGACAGAATAATGAACATCACGGTTTTCTCCGTGCGCACCGCCTTGAAGTAATTACTGTGGCGCAGGGTCCAGTCGGATACCCAGTATTGCAGGTCGAGCTGCTGCTTGAGATCGTGCCGCACCAGCGGTGCCATGTCGAGGTCATCCAGCTTCAGGCGAATGCCGCTGACCCCGCCGTCGAACCGAAACAGTTTGCTGGCGTCCTGGTAATGTATCAGCGCGCTGCTGCGGTCATACTCGTAAACCCCGATTTCAAAAATACCGACGACTTCGAAACGCCGCAGACGCGGTAGAAAACCCATTGGCGACGCGGTCGCCTGCGGGGTCACCATGGTAACCCGGTCGCCGGGAACGACGTCGAGCGAGTTGGCCAGCCCGCTGCCGAGCACGATACCGTACTCGCCTGCGACCAGGTCGCCGAGCTCACCGAACTCCATGTTCTGATTAATTTCCGAGACTTCGTCTTCATGTAGCGGATCGATACCGCGTATCAACGCGCCGCTGACCGAAGACAGGTTCGAAATCATTGCTTCGGCTTCGATGTAAGGCGCACCGCCGATGACTTCCGGGTGCTGCAGCGCCTCTTCGCGCAGCGTTTCCCATTCCTGCAGAGGACCCCGGAAACTGGAGACCGTCACGTGCGAAACCATCCCCAGAATTCGACCGCGCAGCTCGTTCTCGAAACCGTTCATCACCGACAGAACCACGATCAGGGCCATGACGCCGAGCGCAATGCCAAACATCGAGATCAGCGAAATGAAGGATATAAAATGATTGCGCCGTTTGGCCCGCGTGTAGCGTAAGCCGACAAAAATTTCGAGCGGAAAATTCATGCGGCGGATTAAACCATGAATAAGGGTCGCCCACCACCACGCTGGCTGCGAATTGCCGCACACTTGTCACATCACTAGGGCGTGCTATAGTTACATTCATTATGTCAAGAGAATCGAAAAGCATGCGCACAGGACTCTATTTTATCCTCCTGGGATGCAGTTTGATCCTGCAACCCGCGAGCGCCGGCGATGACCTGGTTATTCCTGGCCACGTTGCGACAATGGACACCCAGATGATGCCGCAGCGCGGTATCAGCATGGACGACGTGCTGAGCGAATTCGGTGAGCCGGACGAGCGTTTTGGCCCGGTTGGCGAACCCCCCATTACCGAATGGGTTTACGGCTCCTTCAGGGTATACTTCGAGCACAACCTGGTGCTGCATAGTATCGATTTGACAACCCTGATAATGCCACAATAGCAGCACGTACGACGCTAGAACCAAATAATAAATAAACGGTCCAAAAGGACCGCGTAATCGCTACCAGATTCGATCTGGTATAACCGGAGTTGCAGTAATGTATATCAACAAAGCACCGATTCTCGGCTGCGCCCTGTTGCTGGGTTTGCCCGTCATAAACCTGCAGGCGGCCGAGGTCAATATCACACCCAAAGTCGAAAGCGTCACGGTCAGGCACGGTGAATCCGATGTCAATATCATGCGCAATCAAAACCAGAAGAACACGATTAACCCGGCTTTTGCCAAGACCTCGCGCAAATGCCCGCCGTTCTGTATCCAGCCGGCAACGCTCGCGCCAGGCGTCGAAACCATCGCCGAGCTGGAGGTGCTGGACTACCTGAAACGAATGAGCGAAGGTGACGACAGCATCGTCGTGGTCGATTCGCGCACGCCAGACTGGGTCGCAAAAGGGACTATTCCCGGAGCGATCAATATCCCCTGGACCAATCTCAACCCGGCCAAGGGCGCGGACCCGATTTCGATCGGTGAAATTCTGGAAGGGCGATTCAATGCGCGCAATCTCGAGGGTTTATGGAACTTCAGAGACGCCCGTACCCTGGTCATGTTCTGCAACGGTATGTGGTGCGGCCAGTCGCCCAATAACATCAAAAACCTGCTGGGTTTCGGGTATCCTGCCGACAAGATCAAATGGTATCGCGGTGGCATGCAGAACTGGGAAACGCTCGGTCTGACCACCGTTAAACCCGTTCAGGAGTAGCCGCCTCCCCGGCAGCAATGCCCGCATACTTTCTCGATACCCCTGCGCCCGACACCGCGCGCAAGCTGCGCATTGGCCAACTCTACGGCAGCAGCCGTGGCTTGCTGCTATGGGAGCAGATCGAGCGCTACGACGGACTGTCGGTTATCGTTTGCTGTGACATGGCGGACGCCGAACAGCTGGAGCAGGAAATCCGCTTCTTCAGCCGCGAGCTGCCACCGCTTTATCGATTCCCCGATCTCGAGACCCTGCCCTACGATCAATTTTCGCCGCACCAGGATATCGTCTCCGAACGTATCAAGTGCCTGGCCTCGATCTCAGGCGCGACATCGGGGGTACTGATCCTGCCGATCAGCACCTTGCTGCAAAAAGTATCTCCACCCGAATTCATACATCAGCGTTCGCTCAACCTGAAACTGGGGGACCGGCTCGATCCCGGCGAGCTGCGAGAACGGCTCGGCCGCTACGGGTATAGCGCGGTTTCCCAGGTAGAGCAACATGGCGAATTCAGCACCCGGGGCTCGATCATGGACCTGTTCCCGATGGGTAGCCACGAACCTTATCGCATCGACTTCTTCGACGATGAAATCGAATCGATTCGCCGTTTCGACCCGGAAACCCAGCGCTCGATCGACAAGATTTCCGAAATCAGGCTGTTGCCGGCGCAGGAATATCCGCTCGACGAAGACGGCATCAAGCGTTTCAGGCTGCGTTTTCGGGAAACCTTCGATATCGACCCCAATACCTGCCCAGTCTATGTCGATATCTCGGCCGGCAGTTCATCGCCCGGCGTGGAATACTACCTGCCGCTGTTTTTCGATCAGCTGGTCAGCCTGCTCGACTACCTGCCCGCAAACTCTCGCCTGTTGCTCGACGACGCCGCGCTAACCCATGCGACCGCGTTCTCCGAACAGGTCCATGAACGTTACGAGTCGCGTCGCTACAATCTCGAGTGGCCGCTGCTGGAACCCGCGACGCTGTTTCTCGACATCGAAACGCTAACGGCGAGGATCGAGGAGTTTTCCTGCCTGCTGTTTTCCGCCTTCAAACTCGACCAGCCGGACGCTTCCAACATCAACTGCGATACGCAGGCGTTGCCGCAGCTGACGCTGCAACCAACCGCCGCGCAACCCGACCAGGCGTTGCGAAAATTCATCGAGAAACCGTCGTTCGAGCGCATCCTGTTCAGCTCCGAATCCGCCGGGCGGCGCGAATTCGTCAACGAGATGCTGCTCCACTACGCGATTCACGCAAGCCCGGTAGAAAGCTGGCAGGAGTTCCTGGAACGCGACGACAACCGTTATTTCATCACCGCATCGGCGTTGCAAAGTGGCATGACGCTCAGCAGCAAGGGCCTCGCGGTGATTACCGAAAGCCAGCTCTTCGGCGAACGCGCGGTGCAGCGGCGGCGTCGCAGGTATCGTAAAACCCGCGATGCCGAATCCACCATTCAAAGCCTCGCAGATCTCCAGCCCGGTGCCCCGGTGGTGCACGAAGACCATGGTGTCGGCCGTTACCAGGGTCTAAAAACGCTGACCGTTTCCGGCATTGCAACCGAATTTCTCTGCATCGAGTACGCCAACCAGGACAAGCTCTACGTACCGGTTTCGTCGCTGCACCTCATCAGCCGTTACGCCGGCGCCAGCGAGGACAGCGCGCCGCTGCATCGGCTCGGCACCGAGCAGTGGCAGAAGTCGCGCCGCAAGGCCCAGCAAAAGATTCACGATATCGCCGTCGAACTGCTGGACATCCAGGCCCGGCGCGAGGCCATGCAGGGATTTTCTCACCCGGTAGCCCTCGACGAATATCATCAGTTCGCCAGCGAGTTCCCGTTCGAGGAAACGCCTGACCAGGAGAGCGCCATCGAGGCCGTGATCATCGACATGGAGTCACCCAGGCCAATGGACCGGATCGTCTGCGGCGATGTCGGCTTCGGCAAGACCGAAGTCTGCATGCGCGCGGCCTTCATCGCGGCCAACGCCGGGGCCCAGGTCGCGGTGCTGGTACCGACCACGCTGCTGGCGCAGCAGCACTATCAGAACTTCCTCGACCGCTTCGCCGACTGGCCGATTCGCATCGCCAGTCTGACCCGTTTTACCACCAGGAAATCGCTCGATGCGACGCTCGGGCAAATTGCGAGCGGCAGAATCGATATCGTTATCGGTACCCATAAGCTGCTGTCCGACGAAATCAAGTACAGCAACCTCGGTCTCGTCATTGTCGACGAAGAGCATCGTTTCGGGGTACGCCACAAGGAAAAACTGAAGGCCCTGCGCGCCAGTGTCGACCTGCTGACGATGACCGCGACGCCGATCCCGAGAACGCTCAACATGTCGTTGTCAGGGATGCGTGACCTGTCGATAATTGCCACCCCGCCGATGCAGCGACACGCGATCAAGACCTTTGTTTCGCGCTGGAACCAGGACACGATCATCGAAGGTTGCCAGCGCGAACTGAAGCGTGGTGGCCAGATTTACTTTTTGCACAACGAAATCAGGACGATCGAGAAAACCGCACAGGATTTGCAGAAACTAGTCCCCGACGCGCGCATCGGCATCGTCCACGGGCGCATGAAAGAGAAAGACCTCGAATCGGCGATGCTGGATTTCTACCACCATCGCTGCAACCTGCTGGTCTGCACCACGATTATCGAAAGCGGCATCGACGTTCCGACCGCAAACACCATATTCATTAACCGCGCGGACAAACTCGGGCTGGCGCAGCTGCACCAGATTCGCGGTCGCGTCGGTCGTTCTCATCACCGCGCCTACGCCTACCTGATCGTGCCGCCGGAGCGTTCGATGACCGCCGATGCGCAAAAACGCCTGCTGGCGATCGAATCCCTCGAAGATCTCGGGGTCGGCTTCACCCTGGCGACACACGACCTGGAAATTCGCGGCGCCGGGGAGATTCTGGGCGACGAGCAGAGTGGCCAGATTACGGAAATCGGATTCAGCCTGTACGCGGAATTGCTGGAACGGGCGATACAGTCGTTGAAATCGAACCTGCCGATCGACTTCGACCAGCCCATCATGCGCGCTTCGGAGGTCGACTTCCATATACCTGCCCTGATCCCCGAGTCCTATATTCCCGACATCCACCGGCGTTTGATCGAATACAAACGTATCGCCTCGGCCAGCGACGAGGACGGCCTGCGCGAAATTCAAATGGAACTCATCGATCGTTTCGGACTGCTGCCGGAATCCCTGAAGCACCTGTTCCGGGTGACACGCATCAAGCTGCAGACGCTGGCGCTCGGTGTCGAGAAAATCGACGTCGGCGAGCAAAGCGGGAAAATCGTTTTCAACCCGAATCCCAATATCGATCCGCTCAAAATCATCGAGCTGATTCAGGCCGACCCGCAGCAGTATCGTTTCGACGGCAAACAAACCTTGCGTATTAGCTGTCAAAATGTTGAACTTGAATCACGTTTCAGCCAGGTTGAAAACCTGCTTAAAAAACTGACCGCGAACTAGTATGAAACTTCAATTCCTGATCCCGCTGCTGCTTACGGCGCTGTTGCCGGGTGCTACCCTGGCGCAATCCGAACCCGCTGACGAAGCCTTGCCCCAGTACGACGTCGAGCTGGTGGTTTTCAAAAACATCAAGGCCCCGAAAAGCCGGGAGTTCATCCTGCCTGTCAGCTCGCCCAGCAGGGACGAGAATGTACTGGACCTGTCTTCCGCCAGCAGCGTCGCGGCCGCGGCCAAGCTCGGCTACACGATTCTGCCGAGTGACGACTATCGCCTGCTCGAGGTCGTGGAGCGGCTGGTCGAATCCTCTCGTTACGAGCTATTGCTGCACAGCGCGTGGCGCCAGCCGGGCCTGGAGCGAGGGCAGGCGTTGCCAGTCTGGCTCAGGGGTGGTCGCATTTACGGCAACGAGTATGCCTCGATCGACGACCGTATCGAGCTGCTCGACAGGACTGCGCAATCCGGGCCCGATGATCCGGATGCCGACACAAGCTTTACCTTTGACGAGCAAACCCTCGAAGCGCTCGAACTACAGCAAACCGAACAGCAAAACACGAGGCCACACCGGGGCCTGTACGAATTCGAGGGCAAGATCACGGTAGCGCTGGCGCGCTACCTGCACGTTCATACCGACCTGGTATTTCGGCGCCCGCGACTTTCCGTCGATCCGGTAACGGACAACCAGCCGCAACAGGAATACCTGCTGGCGCGCGCCGCAGACACCCGAATATTGAATAACCATCGGCTCAAGGAGCATCGCCGCATGCGCAGCAAGAACCTGCACTATCTCGACAATCCCGAATTCGCGCTGCTGATCCTGATTACACCCTACGAGGCTTCCCCCGAGGCCGAGGTAAACGCAACCGATGGTGGGGCGGCAAGCGTCGAGTGATTGTTATTAGCTGCGCTTGCGCGGCACTTCGCAATCACCGCCGCTGCAGGCAAACGACGTTATCCTGCCAACAAGTTCTGGTAACACAAAAATAAAAATGTAAATTATGCTCAACCGCCGATTAAGCATTTTTTACGGTTGCAAGTCGCGGCAAGGCTGTCAATAATGATGCCGATAAAAATCCGTCGGGCGAAAGATCATCAAAGGTGAAACTTTTCATGAAACGAGTTGTGCTATCAGTGCTTTTATCTGCCTACCTGGCAAGCCCTTTATACGCGGCTGAAGACAGGTATATAACCGATGAATTCGAGGTCACGATGCGCAGCGGCACCAGTACCTCGAACAGCATCGTACGCATGCTGCGCAGCGGCCAACGCGTATCGGTGATCGAGGAAGATCTCGCGACGCAATATACCCTGGTCGAAACCGATGACGGCAAGCAGGGCTATGTTTTAAGCCGCTTCCTGATGCCCATTCCGGCGGCCCGGCAAACCCTGCAGGAACTGCAGCAAAGTTACCAGCAGCAACAGGCCAGAATCGATTCCCAAAACAGCGAAATCGACGAGCTCAACCAGGCGCTGACGCAGGAACAAAGCGATAACCAGGCGCTCAAGACAACCCTGCGAGCCTCGGAACAGGAACTGACGGAAGTGCGCGGTGCGGCCCAGGATACGCTCAATATCCTCGAGCAGAACAAGCACCTGCAAACCGTGGTGGAGCAATTACGCGAGGAAAAGGCACAGTTGACCGAGGTCAACGCCGAACTCAGCGACAGCACCAAACTCGACTGGTTTATTCGCGGCGGTGCGGTATCGCTGATCGCCTTCGTGATCGGCATCCTGGTGACCCGCATCCGCTGGAAGAAGCAGGATTCCTGGGGATCCTACTAGGCCCGCTTGCCGCCGGGATCAGCGCGCCGGTTACAATCCCAGGGGATTGTCGATATCGACCCCGTCCATGAAGGGCTTGAGTCGGTTCACGTTGGTGTATTGATAGATCAGTCCCACCCATTTGCCGACTACCGAGCTGGCGGTATCCTGCCAGGTGTTCTTCAGGTGCTCCAGCACCAGGTGCTCCGGAAAATCAGGAATCGGCGCCTGCTTCTGCAGGCTCTTGCCGATACGGTACTGGTACTCCCTGAAAACCGCGGCGCTGAAATCACTGAAATAGTTATCCGGCATCGGCGGGTATTGTTCGAGTTCGCCGGCGATGTACAGGTTGACGTCGCGTTTGTATTCCTTCAGCAGGGAAACCGTGTCGTACTCCGGATGCCCCTGGAAAAACACGGTGCGAAAACCGTCCGGGCTGGTGGCCAGATGCACGTCACCGTCATCGGTAGTGACCAGGACCTTCAAGCCCGCAACCTCGAACTGTTCACGGGAAACGCTGTTCCAGCGCGAATGCGGCACGTCGAACTCTGAATTGATTTCGGCCACCAGCGGGTGCGCCGGAGTGACCACCTGGTGTCTAAACACGCCCCATTTCTTGCTGCGCTGCTTTACACGTTTCTGGCCATAGCGAAAATTCAGCACCGCGTGGGTCGCCAGGCAGGAGCAAAGCGTCGAGGTGACGTTTTCGTGCGCCCAGTCGGCGACCTCGATCAGCGACTCCCAGAAAACCTCTTCCGAAAGGTCGGCACCGATCACGTTGGCGCCGGTAATAATCAGGGCATCCAGGCCCTGTTGCTTGATCTGATCGAAACTGTCGTAGTACTTGTCGATATGATCGCGTGCGGCGTCCGCGCGCGGTAATGCATCGAGCGTAAACGGATGCACGAAAAACTGCGCGATCGGATTGCTCTCGCCGATCAGTCGCAGGAACTGCCGCTCGGTGGCCTCGAGCGCGGCATCGGGCATCATGTTGAGCAGGCCGATATGCAGTTCGCGAATATCCTGCTGGTTGGCATGACCCGGCGCCAGCACGCGCAGGCCCTCACCTTGCAGCTTGTCGAATGTCGGTAACGCGTTGTGTGCGACCAGCGGCATCAGGCATTCCCCTCCGGCTGTCTTGCGATCGCCATTTCCAGCAGCTGCAGGAAGTCGGCATCGTTTTTCACCTGCTCGACCTCTTCCGAGGTTACGGTGTAACCGAGCTTGGCGATTTCGGCGTAACGCGGCAGGCGCGAATGAAACAGGTGCGGGAAAACCCAGCGCGCAAACTCGTCAGGATCGATCTGCGCGGCATACTCGAGCCCGGTTTCCTCGAAATACATTTCCAGGTGCTGCTGCAGGAAATCAGCCCGGTAGTAAAGCGGCTTGGGATCGGAAACCGCGCGCTCGATCAATACCTGTTCCTGCGCATCGTTGGTAACCTGGATATACAGGATCAACGTGTTTTCGACCAGGATGTCCATGACGCCCGGCTCGTCGAGCTCACACAGGCTGCCGCCGACGTCGTTGACGAAATGCGCGTAGCCGTAAATCTGGCGAGCCTTATCGATGAAATGCGGAATATCATACATCGCGTCGACTTCCGCCTGGCGGTAAATCGCCTGGCGCTCGATAAATTCGCCGATCTCGACGCCGCCAAGCTCGGGGTTACCCAGCTTGCCGACGAAACTCAGGACCGGCCCCAGGTCGTTGACGCGGATATTGTTCTTGATGTAGATCCAGTCGTTGCGCAGCAGCTCGCGCAGGAACGGCACCTTGATCGCCTGTTCCTTGAGCATGTCGATGATATGCTCGTCCAGGTAGCGCGTACCGATGCGGTAATCGCCGGAGTAATGGAACCAGTTACTGCCGCGCAGCTTGGCCGACAGGTAGGATTTTCCCACTCCAGACATACCGACCAGGGTAACGCGCTTGTTGTCCCAGGCGCGGAAATCTTCAACGCTGAATTTCAAGATTGGCTCCGTTAGGTTTAGCGCCCAGATTATGCATCAAGCAAGGCTTTGGTGGAACCTGAAGTTAGCTCTGGTTTTGCTTTACCCGGGGTTCGTAAGGACTATAATTCTGTTTCATTTTTTCCGGATCAGCGCGTGGAACTCGAGTTCGACTACGTCATTATCGGTGCAGGCTCCGCGGGCTGCGTGCTGGCGAATCGCCTCAGCGCCAGTGGCAAAAACACGGTGCTGGTGCTGGAAGCCGGCGGCAGCGACAAGCGCTTCTGGATTCAAACCCCGATCGGTTACGGTAAGACCTTTTTCGATCCCTCGGTCAACTGGATGTACTCCACCGAGAAAGATCCGGGCATCAACAATCGCCAGAGTTACTGGCCGCGTGGCAAGGTGCTCGGCGGCTCGAGCTCGATCAACGCCATGGTTTACATACGAGGCCAGGCGACCGATTACGACGACTGGCGCGATCTCGGAAACGACGGCTGGGGCTGGGACGAAGTACTCCCCTATTTTATCAAGGCGGAGACTTACTCGGACGGCGGTAACCAGTACCGAGGAGCCGACGGGCCGCTGCACGTCAGCAATGTCAGCAGCCAGCATCACCCGCTGTGTCAGCGGTTTTTTCGCGCCGCCAGTGAATGTGGGTTCGAGTTCAATCCCGACTTCAACGGCGAGCAACAGGAGGGCGTGGGTTATTACCAGATCACGACGCGTGACGGGCGCCGCATGTCGGCGGCGCGCGCCTACCTGCACCCGGCACTCAAGCGCGACAATTGCCAGGTCATCACGCGGGCGCATGTCACCCGCATTCTGTTCGAGCATACCAGCGCAACAGGCGTCGAGTTCCTGCAGGGCGGCCAGCGCCGCCAGGTCAAGGCACGCCGCGAGGTTATCGTCAGCGCCGGCTCGATCAATTCTCCCCAGGTACTGCAGCTATCGGGCATCGGCGACGCCGGACTGCTGAAAAACATTGGCATCGAGCCGCTGGTGGAGCTGCCCGGGGTCGGTCAAAACCTGCAGGATCATCTCGACTGCTGTTATTACTATCGCTCGCGCCTGCCGACCCTGAACAACCAGCTGGCTCCGTGGTGGGGACGAATGCTGGCGGGGATGCAGTACCTGTTGTTCAGAAACGGGATGCTGTCGCTCAGCATCAACCAGGCGGGCGGGTTCATCAGGAGCCATCCTTCCCGGCCGCGGCCCAACATCCAGACCTATTTCAACCCGATGTCCTATACCAGCGCCCCTCCGGGGCAACGGCCATTGATGAAGCCCGACCCCTACGCGGGGTTCGTCAACTCGATCGGCCAGATTCGGCCCCTGAGTCGCGGCCACCTGCAAATCGATTCTGCGGATCCGCTGGCGGCGGTCAAGATACACCCCAACTACCTGTCGCATGAAGAAGACGTTGCGCAAATGCTGGAAGGCGTGCGCCTGCTGCGCAAGCTGGCGAGCTGCCCGTCGCTGGCCGAGATCATCGAGGAAGAAATCACACCTGGCCCCGGGGTGCAAAGCGATGCCGACCTGATCGCCGATATTCGCGAGCGCAGTTCCACCGTGTTTCACCCGACCTCGACCTGTATGATGGGCCCGGACCGCAACAACGCCGTGGTCGACAGCCAGTGCCGGGTTTACGGAACGCAAGGACTGCGGGTGGTCGATGCATCGGTATTTCCCAGCGTTATTTCGGGCAATACCAACGCCCCGGTTATCATGGTTGCCGAGAAAGCGGCCGACATGATTATCGGCCAGCAGGAGCACTAAGGTTTCCAGCAACCCGATTAGCGTCGTCCGACCCGTCGATAGCCCCTTCGTCGGCTTCAGCGCGATGTTGATGAGCATCCTGCTGTTTTCACTGATGGATGCCAGCGTCAAATGGCTCGGCGCTATTTATCCTACCGCGCAGATCATGTTTTTTCGCTGCGCCATCGCGCTGATTCCGGTGGCGGTGATTATCTACCTGCGCGGCGGCCTGGTGATCCTGAAGACCGGTCACAAGCAACTGCATCTGCTGCGCAGCGTGCTCGGCATCGGCGCCATGGCGTTCGCATTTTACGCCTTCTCGCTGATGCCGCTGGCCGAGGCGATCTCGATTCTGCACACCGCGCCGTTATTCATGACCGCGCTGTCGGTTCTATTGCTGCGCGAGCGCGTCGGCATCCGGCGCTGGACGGCGATCATCATCGGCTTCGTCGGCATGCTGATCGTGGTGCGTCCTGGCGCGGATATGCTGGCGAGCGGTAGTCTCTACATGCTGCTAGCCGCGTTCCTGATCGGATGCACCACCATTATCATTCGTTACCTGGGGCGCATCGACGACCCGGTTTGCATCACCTTTTATTTCACCGTGACCGGGGTGCTAGCCAGCCTGATCGGTCTGTTCGTCCAGGGCTGGGAGCAGCCTCCACCGGCGGACCTGGCGCTACTGCTGCTGGTCGGTTTGTTCGGCGGCCTGGCGCAGTACCTGATGACGCTGAGCTACCGGCACCTCGCGGTCGGCATCGTGGCGCCCCTGAAGTACCTGACAATCGTATTTGGCGGGACCATCGGCTATCTCGTCTGGGGTGACGTGCCCGACCCGCTAAGCGTGCTCGGTATCGGCCTGATCGTCGCAACCGGCCTTTACACCCTGCACCGCGAATTGACCCTCGGCGTCCGCGAAAAAACATGATCAAGGCTAAGCATCTGCGCGCCTACGCGCTCCTCGTCGTCACGACCTGGTGCTGGGGGCTGAACGCGATTATCAGCCGTCTGGCGGTGGGCGAGATCTCGCCGATGCAGTTGGTGACATTCCGCTGGCTCGGCGTGGTCCTGCTACTGCTGGTTTTTGCCCGCCGGCAAATCATCATAGACTGGCCGGTGCTGCGCCGACACCTGCCGTTTCTATTCTTGATGGGTAGCTGCGGGTTTACCGCCTTCAACGCGCTGTTTTACGTCGCGGGCCATTATACCGGCGCCATCAATATCGGTATTTTGCAGGGCTCGATACCGATTTTCGTGCTGCTGGGCAGCCTGCTGATACTGCGGCACCCGATAAGCCTAATCCAGGGCATCGGGGTAATCGTTACCCTGCTCGGCGTGGTCATCGTGGCCTCGCGGGGCAACCTGGGTGAACTCGCGGCGCTGGCGGTGAACCGCGGCGACCTGCTGATGCTGATCGCCTGCTTCTTCTATGCCGCCTACTCGATCGGCCTGACCCGTCGTCCCAACGTCAGCGCACTGGCGCTGTTCGCCATCATGGCCACGGTCGCCTGGCTGGTTTCTTTGCCGCTGGTGGCTGTCGAAACCTGGCAGCAGGGATGGACCTCGCCGACCCCAACCGGCTGGTTCCTGGTCATGCTGGTGACCCTGTTTCCGTCGTTTGTCGCGCAGATTTCCTTCATTCACGGCGTCGCCCTGATCGGACCCGGCCGCGCCGGCGTGTTCGTCAACCTGGTGCCGGTGTTTGCCTCGATCATGGCGGTGATATTTTTACAGGAAGTGTTCGAGCTTTATCACGCGCTGGCGCTAGCGCTGGTGCTCGGCGGAATCTGGTTATCCGAAATTGGCAAGACCGGGCATACCTGAGTAGCGGTATGTGGCGAATCGCTAATCGCCGCTGATCTCGATCGTGATCATACCGAGGGATTCCATTACCTCGAACACCAAATCGTCGGCATGCTGGCAGGCACTCGCGATCTGCTCGAGCGACAGGTTGCCCTGATCCCAATTGTCGATGTCGTCGAGAATATCCTGGGTTTCCTGGTCGTCCAGCGG
>CAMYON010000048.1 GCA_947260025.1 uncultured Gammaproteobacteria bacterium | reverse complement strand
TAACGCGAGGGCTCCCCTGGCTGCGATCACAACCTGGATGATCAGGAAAAACAGTAATAGCGTTGCAAAGCTGCCGGCGCCGGAGGAAACGCTTACTTCACCATATGCGCTGACATACACCTCGTCCCAGTAAAGGGCCTCGAGCGCGATGTCCTTGCCGAGGTAGTGATAGTCGAGCACTTCGCTGGCGACCATGTAGGCATGATCGAGGCTGTATATCTCGACCAGCACGTCGTAGTAACCCGGCTCGTAGCCATCAACCAGCTCGGTTGCGACCTCGTAGGTGTCGGCGACCTCGTCGCTGTAGATGTCAAACAAATCCGTGGTGTAGTACTGGCTCCACGGACCGCCTTCACGGCTCAGGTACAACTTGGCGTAGACCGTGGCAGCGTCGTAACTAACGTCGACATCGAACACGACGTTGAGCGCATGATGATAGCCGTCGCCATCGAAATCGGCGGTCAGCTGCACGTCGGCGTCGAAGATTTCAAATAACTGGTCATGCCGATTCGCGACACCCTCGAGCCGCTGCGCTGGCGGCAATTCCGCGTAATTTTCCGACGCCTCCGGCCTGGCCTTGACCACCAGCTCGCGCCGCTCGAGCTCGGCCGCTAGATCGATGCTTTGATCCAGTTTCAGCTTGCCCGCCGAGCGGCTCGATTGCTGAACCTCGGCCGCAAAGGCCGGGGTTTCTGCAACCAGCAACGCGGCGGACAAGATTACTATCGCGATCGTTTTCATCGCCGTTTACCAGTGCCGGTAGTGCTTCTTGTGCGGACGGTGGTAACCGCCGTGACTATGGCTGTGACGACGGTGATGTCGATGCCCGTAGCCATGACCGTGTCCATGCCCATGCCCTTGGTGCCGGCGATGATAGTGATGATTGTGATGGGCGAACGCGCTGAAAGCGATAAATGCCGCCAGCGGCGCGACGTAACCGTGACCGTGATGCGCGTTGGCCGGTGCGCTGGCCAGCCCCATCACAACCAGCCCGGTGGCTGCCATAACTCGAAATTTATTTACCCCTTGCTTTGCCATTTCCGTCTCCAGTTTGCTTTGTTGACGCAGCCACTCTAGCGCCCACCGCATTAATCCAGCCTTAACCAGAAAAACATTCGTGTTAAATAGTTACTGATTTATAATGGCCGGCATGAACAGCATAAGAATTGACTCAGCAAGCTTTACCCCTTCCAAGATCGTCTGCGTCGGGCGCAATTACCTCGAGCACATCCAGGAGCTGGGAAACGAAACACCCGAAGAGATGGTAATTTTCAACAAGCCCAATTCGTCGATCTCGCAGACGCTTTGCGCCGAGCGCGATGGCGAGCCGCTGCACTACGAGGGCGAGATCTGCTTCATGTTGCAGGGCAACGCGCTGCACGGGATCGGATTCGGTCTCGACCTGACTCGGCGCGAGCTGCAGTCGAAACTGAAAAGCAAGGGGCTGCCCTGGGAGCGCGCCAAGGCCTTCGACGGCGCCGCCTGTTTCAGTGACTTCGTCAGCCTTGGCGATACCGATATCGGCAGCCTGTCGCTGCAGCTCGAGGTAGACGGCAAGCTGCGGCAGGATGGCGGCTACGAACTGATGATGCACAAACCCGACCAGATCCTGGCGGGTATCCAGGCGTTCATGACGCTCGAAGACGGCGACATCATCATGACCGGGACGCCGAAAGGCGTAGGGCAGGTAAAGGCGGGGGAACGATTTGTCGGCAGGATCCTGTCCGCGGGCCGGGAACTGGTCAGCCACGAATGGCTCGTCGAGTAGGCCCGTCGGGGTTAGCCCGACAGGTTTAAATGGCGGAATAATCGACAGCCAAAAAAAAAGACCGGATCGAGTCCGGCCTTTTTCGAATCTGAAGGATCGAGCCTTACAGCGCCTTGATCTGGGCGTTCAGACGGCTCTTGTGACGCGCGGCCTTGTTATGGCTGATCAAGCCGTGGGTCGCGGAACTGTCGAGTACCGGCACAACTTTCTTGTAGGCTTCTTCAGCGGCTTTCTTGTCGGCGGCGTTGATCGCGGCGACCGTGGCCTTGATCTGGGTCCGCATCATGGAACGGCGGCTGGCATTACGCTGGCGGCGCTGTTCGGCCTGGGATGCGCGCTTGCGCGCGGAAGCTGAGTTTGCCAAGGTTTACTCCTGGGATCGGGCTTGAAAAATGAGGCGCGCATTATCTTCACTGCGCCAGGCGCTGTCAACCTAAAATGACTGCTATACAGACACTTAGATGCTAGAATTCGCGCCTTTTACGGCCGTAATCAAACCGGTCCGAATCCACAGGTAATGAGCGCGCTGATCAAATCAACAGCCTCGGTAGGCTCGATGACTTTACTGTCGCGGCTGCTCGGTCTCGCGCGCGATATCGTCATTGCGCGCTTTTTCTCGGCCAGCGACGCGGCGGACGCGTTTTTCGTAGCTTTCAAGATCCCCAATTTCCTGCGGCGGCTGTTCGCCGAGGGCGCGTTTTCACTGGCTTTCGTGCCGGTTCTGACCGAGTACCGCAACAATTACACGGCAGCGCAGACGCGCGACCTGATCGACCGCGTCGCCGGCACCCTCGGCTTTATCCTGCTGCTGCTGAGCCTGTTCGGGGTGGTCGCCTCGCCGCTGCTGATCAGCGTTTTCGCCGCCGGCTTTCTCGACCAGCCGGCCAAGTTCGACCTGACGGCCGATATGCTGCGCATCACCTTTCCCTACATCCTGCTGATTTCGATGACCGCGATGGCCGGCGGCATGCTCAACACCTGGAAACGCTTCGCGGTGCCGGCCTTCACCCCAGTGCTGCTCAACCTGAGCATGATCGGTTGCGCGATGTACCTGAGCCCGCACCTCGAGCTGCCGATAACGGCCCTGGCCTGGGGTGTGCTGATCGCCGGCGTAGTCCAGTTACTGTTTCAACTGCCCTTCCTCTATCGTGAAGGATTGCTGCCGCGGCCAAAATGGGGCTGGCGTCACGAGGGGGTGCAGAAAATCATCCGCCTGATGATTCCGGCACTGTTCGGATCGTCGGTGGCGCAGATCAACCTGCTGTTCGATACCTTCATCGCCTCCTTCCTCGTCACCGGCAGCGTGTCCTGGCTCTACTATTCCGATCGCCTGCTGGAATTCCCGCTCGGCGTTTTCGGTATCGCGCTCGCTACCGTGGTTTTACCCAACCTGTCGGAAGCGCATTACAAAAAGGGCGCGACCCATTTCAACGAAACCCTGCGCTGGGCGATTCAGCTGTCCTTGCTGATCGCGGTGCCCGCCACCTTCGGCCTGTTCCTGCTGGCGCAACCGATCCTGGCCACCCTGTTCCAGTACGGCGCCTTCAGCGCAAACGATTCGATGATGGCGGCCTACAGCCTGATGGCTTACAGCGCCGGCCTGCCCGCCTTCATCCTGATCAAGATCCTGGCGAGCGGGTTTTACGCGCGCCAGGACACCAGGACCCCGGTGCGTATCGGCGTCCAGGCGATGGTCTTCAACATGCTGCTGAACGTCGTCTTCGTGGTCTGGATGGTGCAATCGGAATTCATCGCGCCGCACGTCGGCCTCGCGCTCGCCACCACCGCCTCGGCTTATTTCAACGCCTACCGGCTGGCACGCGAGCTGCGACGCGACGCCATCCTGGGCCCGGTGGAAACATTCAGCCTGCCGTTGCTCAAGATTCTCGGCGCCTGTATCGCGATGGGCCTGCTAATCTATTTCATGTTGCCGAACGTAAGTGTGTGGAGCGAACTGCGCTGGTTCGGCCGCCTGCGCGAACTCGCCATACTGATCCTGCCGGCGATGTTGTTTTACGGCGCCCTGCTTTGGATAATGGGTTTTCGACGCCAGCATATCGTCGCCTGAAACCGCCTGACTTTTTGTGCCAATGAAACTCATCCGTGGACTCTACAACCTGAAACAACCGCTGCCCGCGAGCGCGGTGACTATCGGTAATTTCGACGGCGTGCATCGCGGGCATCAGCTCGTCATCAGCCAGTTGAAGCGGGTCGCCCAACTGGCCTCGCTGCCAACCGTGGTCATTATTTTCGAGCCGCAACCGATCGAGTATTTCGCGCCCGAGCGCGCGCCCAAGCGCCTGGCCAGGTTTCGTGAAAAGATCGCCTACCTGAAGGCCCAGCAAATCGACTATCTTTTATGCCTCCACTTCGATGCCAGGCTGGCCGAGCAAAGCGCCGAGGATTTCGTGCAGAAGATCCTGCTCGAAAGCCTCAACACCCGGCACCTGGTCATCGGCGACGACTTCCATTTCGGTAAAAACCGGCAGGGCAATTTCGAGTTCTTGCGACAGCACAGCGCGCGCTTCGGCTTCACCGTCGACGAAACCGAAACCCTGATGGAAGACGGCGAGCGCGTCAGCAGTACGCGCGTCCGACATTGCATCGAGCAGGGCGATTTCGAAAAGGCCGCGGAGCTGCTCGGCCGCCCCTATTCGCTGTCGGGCCGGATCGCGCACGGGCAAAAACTGGGACGCCAGCTCGGATACCCGACCATAAACATCAAAATGGGGGATAAAACCCTGATCGTTAAAGGAATATTTGCGGTTCGGGTGAAAGGAATAGATAATCGCGTGCTTGAGGGCGTGGCCAGTATCGGTACGCGCCCAACGGTGGCCGGCGTCGACACTATCCTCGAGGTATACATTCTGGATTTCGATCAGGACGTGTATGGTTATAGCGTCGAGGTCGAATTTTTGCACAAGCTACGCGACGAGCAGAAATTCGATTCGCTGGAAGAATTGACCGTCCATATCGGGCGCGACACCGAAAACGCGATAGCTTATTTTAGACGAGACGAATAGCAGTTGGCTGATTACAAATCCACATTAAACCTGCCCGACACCGAATTTCCGATGCGCGGCAACCTCGCCAATCGCGAGCCCGAGCGCCTGCAGAAGTGGCAGGACCAGGACCTTTACCAGAAGATTCGTGACGCGCGCGTCGGCCGCAAGCGCTACGTGCTGCACGATGGCCCGCCCTACGCCAACGGCGACATCCACATCGGCCACGCGGTCAACAAGATCCTGAAGGATATGATCGTCAAGTCGCGCACGCTGAACGGCGAGGATGCGCCCTACGTGCCCGGCTGGGATTGTCACGGGCTGCCGATCGAGCACCAGGTCGAGAAAACCATCGGCAAGGTCGGAGTCAAGGTCGAGGCCGACGAATTCCGCCAGGCCTGCCGCGACTATGCGCTCAAGCAAATCGACCAGCAGCGCGTCGACTTCATCCGCCTCGGCGTGCTCGGGGACTGGTACGACCCGTACCTGACGATGAAATTCGAGACCGAGGCCAACATCGTGCGCTCGCTCGGCAAGATTATCGAGAACGGGCACGTCATCCGCGGCGACAAGCCGGTGCACTGGTGCACCGACTGCGGTTCGGCGCTGGCCGAGGCCGAGGTCGACTACAAGGACAAGACCTCGCCCGCGATCGACGTGCGTTTCCGCGCGGTCGACGAGACTGCTTTTCTATCGGCCCTGCAGGTCGAATCCGCGGGCCCCGGTGAAGGCCCGATTTCGGTCCTGATCTGGACCACCACCCCGTGGACCCTGCCGGCAAACCTGGCCGTCGCGCTGAACGGCGCGGTGGAATACGTACTGGTCCAGGTGAATAGCGACCAGGGTACGGAACGCCTGCTGCTGGCCGAGGAATTGCTCGCCGCGGCGCTCAAGCGTTACGGCATCGATGATTACACGGTGGTCGCGCGCGGCAAGGGCGAAGCGCTCGACCGGCAAGTGCTGCGGCACCCGTTCTACGAGCGCGAGTCGCTGATCGTTATCGGCGACCACGTCACGCTCGAGGCCGGCACCGGCGCGGTGCACACCGCTCCCGGTCACGGTCAGGACGACTTCGAGATCGGCCGTCAATACGGGCTCGAGGTCTATAATCCGGTTGGCGACAACGGCTGCTTCCTGCCCAGCACCGAGTTTTTCGCGGGCGAGCACGTGTTCGCCGCCAACGATCACGTCAATGCGGTGCTGAAAGAGCACGGCAACCTGCTTCACATCGAGCCCTACCAGCACAGCTACCCGCACTGCTGGCGCCACAAGACGCCGATCATTTTCCGTGCGACACCGCAGTGGTTCATCAGCATGGAGCAGGCCGGCCTGCGCAACCTTGCGATGGCCGAGATCAAGAAGGTGCGCTGGGTTCCCTCCTGGGGCCAGGCCCGTATCGAGAGCATGATCGAAAACCGGCCCGACTGGTGTATCTCGCGCCAGCGCTACTGGGGTGTCCCGATTCCGCTGTTCATGCACCGCGAAACCCAGCAGCTGCACCCGCGCACCGCCGAACTGATCGAGCAGGTCGCGCAACGCATCGAACAGGCTGGCATCCAGGCATGGTTCTCGCTCGAGGCCAGCGAATTGCTGGGTGACGAGGTCGACGACTATATCAAGCTGAGCGACACGCTCGACGTCTGGTTCGATTCGGGCACGACCCATTACAGCGTGCTGCAGCAGGATGAAAAGCGTTTTCATTTCCCGGCCGACATGTACCTCGAAGGCTCGGACCAGCACCGCGGCTGGTTCCATTCGTCGCTGCTGGCCTCCTGCGCGATGCACGGCCAGGCACCTTACCGCCAGGTTCTGACCCACGGTTTCACGGTCGACGCCAAGGGCATGAAGATGTCGAAGTCGGTGGGTAACGTGATCGCACCGATCAAGGTTACCAAGACCCTCGGCGCCGATATCCTGCGCCTGTGGGTGGCGGCCACCGACTATTCCGGCGAAATGTCGATCTCGGACGAAATTCTCAAGCGTACCGCGGACTCTTATCGCCGTATTCGCAACACGCTGCGTTTCCTGCTGGCCAACACCAACGGTTTCGACCCCGCGCAGCATTCGGTGGCGCCGTCGGAGTTGCTGGCCCTCGACCAATGGATCGTGGCCGCGACGCTGCAATTGCAAACCGAACTGCAGCAGCATTACGACGACTATCATTTCCACATCGCGATCCAGAAAATTCATAATTTCTGCTCCGAAACGCTGGGCGGATTTTATCTCGACGTCATCAAGGACCGGCAATACACCACGCAGGCCGATTCGCTGGCGCGACGTTCCTGCCAGACCGCGATGTACCACGTTACCGAGGCAATGACGCGCTGGATCGCGCCTGTCCTGAGCTTTACCGCCGACGAGGTCTGGGAAAACATGCCGGGGCAGCGCGAGGACCTGGGCGCCTTCACCGCCGAGTGGTATGACGGACTGTTTGATTACTCGAATACCGAGATCGACGGCAAGGTCTGGGATTCACTGGAACAGGTGCGCGCCGAAGTAACGCGTACCCTCGAAGTACTGCGCCAGGACGGTAAGATCGGGTCCAGTCTCGATGCCGAGGTCAGCATCCATGCCGACCAGGAACTGATCGACCGCCTGCAGGTAATCAGCGACGAATTGCGTTTCGTCATGATCACTTCCTCGGCGCAACTGGTCCCGCTAGATGCCGCGCAGGCAGAAGATGCGGTCAAGCTGCGCGACGGTAGCCGCGTGCTGGTACAGGCAAGCCCCAGTGAACACGCCAAGTGCGCGCGCTGCTGGCATCATCGCGACGACGTCGGCAGCCATGCCCAGCACCCCGAACTCTGTGGGCGCTGTATCGACAACGTGGACGGCAGCGGCGAGCGGCGCCGCTACGCCTGAGCGCGGCCACCGGCAACCATGAGCTCGACTCACCCGCAAATGAAATGGTTATGGCTCAGCCTGCTGGTGGTGGTGCTGGACCAGGCAACCAAGCAAATCGCCGAGTCGATGCTTACCCCGCACCAGGCCGTCAACCTGCTGCCCTTCTTCGACTGGTACCTGACCTATAACACCGGCGCGGCTTTCAGTTTTCTCGCCAACGCTGGCGGCTGGCAGCGCTGGCTGTTTACCGCCATCGCCATCGTCATCAGCGTCGTTATCGTGCAATGGATTCGCAAGCTGCCGTCGGACGAGACCATGACCGCGTTCTCGCTCAGCCTGATCCTGGGTGGCGCCATCGGTAACCTGATCGACCGGGTTTACCTCGGTCACGTGATCGATTATATCCAGGTCTGGCTGGGCAATTACCCCTGGCCTGCCTTCAATATCGCCGACGCCGCGATCAGCGTCGGCGCGGTCTTTCTGATCCTGAGCAGCTTCGCCGGCATCGGTAACACCAGCACCGAATAATTCGCATGAGCCAGATCGAAAGAAACAGCCGCGTTACTATCTTCTACCGCCTCGGGCTGACCAATGGCGATGTCCTCGAAGACAACTTCGACGACGAACCGATGACGGTGCAACTCGGCTGCGGCGAGATGGCCGAAGGGCTGGAGCTCGCGCTCATCGGTTTGCGCGAAGGGCAGGAAGAAACCATCGACATCGGCCCCGATCTCGCATTCGGCTATGTCGACGAAGCCCTGTTTCGCTCGATCCCGCGGATTGAATTCGATCCCGAGCTCGAGCTCGAGCCCGGGTTGATCATCGAGTTCGAAACCGAGGACGGTGAAACCCTGCCCGGTACCATTCTCGAGTTTAACGAGGACGAGGTGAAAGTCGACCTGAACCATCCGCTTGCCGGGCAAACGGTGCGCTACAGCGTTAGAGTCGTCGCCATCGACGATGGCGAGGCGCCACAGACGCTGCACTAATGGATATCCTGCTCGCCAATCCGCGTGGCTTCTGCGCCGGGGTAGACCGCGCGATCGAAATCGTCGAACGCGCGATACAGCTATTCGGCGCGCCGATATACGTCCGCCACGAGGTGGTGCACAACCGTTACGTGGTCGACGACCTGAAACACAAGGGCGCAATCTTCGTCGATGAACTCGACCAGGTACCCAACGATTGTTACGTTATTTTTAGCGCGCACGGCGTGTCCAAAGCGGTTCAGCGCGAGGCCGAACGACGCCAGCTCAAGGTGTTCGACGCGACCTGCCCGCTGGTTACCAAGGTCCACATGGAGGTCAGCCGCTACAGCCGCCAGGGTATCGAAACCATACTCATCGGCCACAAGGGGCATCCCGAGGTCGAGGGCACCATGGGTCAGTACGATCGCTCCACCGGCGGCGAAATCTACCTGGTCGAATCCGTCGACGACGTGCGCCGGCTCGAGGTGCGCAATCCGCAGGAGTTGCGTTTCGTCACGCAGACGACGCTATCCAAGGACGATACCGCGATCGTCATCGATAGCCTTTTCGAAACTTTTCCGGAGATAAGGGGACCGAAAAAGGAAGACATTTGCTACGCCACGCAAAATCGACAGGACGCGGTCAAGCAGCTGGCCGAGCGCTGCGACCTGATCCTGGTGGTCGGCTCGCGCAACAGTTCGAACTCCAACCGACTGCGCGAAATAGCGGCAAACAAGAACATCGAGGGTTACCTGATCGATAGCGAGGCCGATATCAAACCGGCCTGGCTGCAAGGCAAAACCCTTATCGGGGTGACTGCGGGTGCCTCCGCGCCCGAACTGCTGGTGCAGAATGTGGTCAGTTATTTACAGCAAAACGGGGCCGCAAAGGTTTCTTCACTCGGCTTTACCGAAGACGTGGTGTTTCCTTTGCCAAAGCCGCTCAGGAATAAAGTTTCCTGAGCGGCCGACCGTGCTGCCCGCAATCTTGATGTCATCCAGATCCGTTAGTCTCGCGTAAGGGCTTTAGGTGAAACGATGAATATCATTCCAAGAACCCTGTTCGCTGGCCTCGTTGCCCTGCTGTTAGGCAGTTGCAGCCTGGCCGATGTTGCCTACAACAATGCTCCTTATCTCGTTGGCAGCGAGTTCGAAGACGCGTTCGACCTGAGCGACACACAGCTTGCCCAGCTCGACTCCCGGCTGCAGCAGTTCTTTGCCTGGCACCGCGAGGAAGAGCTTACTCAGTACCAGGAATTCCTCGAGCGCGCCGCCCTCGCCTCCGCCGACGGTATTACCGAAACCGAGTTTCTCGAGTTGCACAACGATGTCATGGCCGCCAGGAACCGATTGTTCGAAAAGGCGATCGACAGCCTTGGCGACCTCGCGATCAGTTTAACCCCGGAGCAAATCGCAAGCTTCGAGGAATACTTCATGGAGACGTCGGAAAGATACCAGAACTACCTCAAAAAATCAGAACAGCAGCGCGAGATATACCGCCTCGAACGAGATCTCGGGCGACTCGAAGACTGGTTTGGCGACTTCGAGTTTTTCCTCGAGAAGAAGATAACCGCGCGCTTGATGGAGATACCCGATATTTATCCATCCTGGGTCGAGTTTCGCCAGAAACGCCACCAGGCGCTCGTCAACGCCTTGCGTGACAGTGCTGGTAAAGGCATCAACCCACAGCGCCTCAAAGAGATCATGATAGATCCCGCCACCGATTATGCCCGCGCCTTCGAGCCGGCGCGCCAGGCTTACTGGCAGGGCTACGCAGCCGCGCTGGCAGACATCACTTCGTGGCTCAGCGACCGGCAACGGCAGAACGCGATCACCCGCTTGCAGAGATATGCGAGCGTCATCGACCAGTTGGACAGCCAGGATTAGCACTCGCCGGCAAGCGATTGCATTCAAGCGACCGGCCGATCACAATAGCCGACTCGCAGCTTAAGACCTTCGCGGGCAACTCCAACAGGTAAAATGCGCCACAAGATTTCGGGTGAAGACGTAGAAAAAAGCTCGGCGTTCAAGTCCGCCAAAGACAAGGCGATCGAGTACGCCAAAAACTCCCGAAAACTAAACGAACTACTCGACAAGGCGGTCGGCAAAGCCAGCAGCAGCAAGGAGCGCCTGGTAGAGGTCTGGGATGCCCTGCTAGCCAGCTTCAGGCTGTTGCGGGCCTACGCCACGGGTCGCTACCGGGACATCCCCTGGGCCAGCCTCGTATCGATCGTTGCCGCGGTACTTTACTTCGTCATGCCGCTCGACCTGATTCCCGATTTCATCCTGGGGCTCGGGCTGATCGACGACGTCGCGCTGCTGGGCTGGATCCTGTCCTCGCTCAAAAGCGATATCGACCACTTCATCGAATGGGAGCAAGACAACGCGTCAACCGACGAAAACCGGCTTGAAGGCCAGGATTCGGATAAACCATCGGGATAGTTAGCCCTGGAAACAGGTTAGCAGGAACCAATGCCCAGCGTAGCAGAGAGCTCCGTTGCGGGCTCTAGACTGTCTTTTTGACTGGTTTCTCCTCGATTCGGCCCGAGTTTTCGGTCGATTACCCTATACGGGTGATGTGGCGAATAGCCGGAACTGTTATTTTCACGGGCACTGTCTTGCTCATCGTGTTTTTCATGCAGAAATCTAACCGGTGAGTGATACACGGCACAATCAATCGAGCGGGATGTTGAATAGAATTTCTGTCCTGTCGAATGGAAATGATACTGACGTAACTGATGTTATCGATGTCACTAATATAAAACTGATTGTTGGACTACTTCAGATAACAAGTGTGCTTTTGGAATGAACTGCCTCGACCCGGTAACGATTAAATCCGGTTTGCAATACTAAAACCAACAAGAGAGCACATGTACAACAGAAGTAACGAGATTATCAAACAACTCAACCGTCTTGCGAATGATCGCAGCCTGCCCATGCAGGCACGCAACAAGATAAACGATGCGGCGCGGCATATCAGGGAATTGCAGCTCAGGCTCAAGGAAGCCATGCAGTTGAGCGAAGAATATATGGTCGACGAGTAAAGTTTTCGGGTTCGTATTCGATCGAAAGTTAATCCGGGTCGAATGTTTACTAATCGCCGCAGAGGGCTTCACTCCCTGGTTAGTTGGTAGAACTTTACCTGCTCGCTAATGGTTACCGTTCCCATGTAATTCCAGAAATTTCGCTAGCACCCTCGTTGCGTATTCCCAGGCCCGGGGCTCCGTTATTGTCGATGCAAGCGCCTGCTGCCTGCACTCGCAGTAAAAATAATTCGCTATATTTTTAGAGTTTGACCTGTATCAAACGATTCGTTTATCGGGGTGTTACGTTGCGTTCATCCAAATACAAATGAGAGTGAAAATGATCAGGGCACTTTTGTTAGTCTGGTGTTTATTGCCGTTGACCCTGAGCGCCGCCGACGGTACCGAATCCGATCCGGGTGTCTGGAAAGGCGTGGGAGAACTCGGATACACGTCGACCTCGGGTAATTCGGATTCGGAGAGCTTGAATGCAAACCTGGGGATATCCAGGGAGGATGAAGAATGGAAACATTCGGCCTCTCTAAGAGCCATAAGGGCCGAGTCAGAGGGCGAGACCAGTGCCGATAGCCTCGTGTTCAAGGGAAGATCCGAGTACGGGTTCGGTGAAAAGTCCTATGTATTCGGGAAATTGCGATACGAGGACGACGAGTTCAGCGGCTACGATTACCAGACATCGTTGTCATTTGGTGCCGGCTCTCGCTTCATCGAGAACGAAAAGCAGCTGCTCGATGCATCCGTCGGTTTGGGTTATCGCACTATAAAAGATAGCGTTACCGGGGATACCGAAGACGAGGCTATTGTTACCTCGGACCTGATTTATGAATACAAAATTAGCGAGACGGCGACTTTCACGCAAAAAGTACTGATAGAGAGCGGTGACGAAAACACCTATTCGGAATCCGATACGTCGCTGACAGCCAGGATTGTGGGGGCCCTGGCCGCAAAGATAAGTTACCTGGTCAAGCGCAATTCCGACGTCCCGGCCGGCACTGACAAGACAGATGAAATCACTACTATTTCGTTGGTATACGATTTCTAGGCAAGCGTTTCGATTTATCGATTGAATGTGACCACGGCCAGCCTTTTCCCGGATCGAGTCGCAAGCGATCGAGCGATTGTTATCGTCAATAGCAATAACGATATCCTCGTTGGTCAGGATCGATCGCAAGGCTGTATTTCAACAACATCACGAAGCCGCTAGAATACAGCTTCAAATTTCACCGTGAGTCGAGTTTTACATGGTAGATCATGATCTTTGCTATACCCCCGCCACCGAACTGATCCGTAAATATCTTGCCCGCGAGATTTCGCCGATCCAGGTCGTGCAGAATTCGCTGCAACGAATAGAAGAGGTGAACGCGGCGCTCAACTGTTTCTGTTTCGTCTACCCCGAGGAGGCGATGGCAAAGGCGAAAGCCGCCGAAGACCGGTTGCAGAGGGGTAACGCGCGGCCGCTCGAGGGCGTGCCGATTGCAATCAAGGATTTCACGCCGACCAAAGGTAAGGTGACGACGCGAGGTTCCCGCCTGCTGCAGGACTGGGTGCCGGACTGGAACCCGGTCGTGGTCGAGCGGCTGGAAGCGGCCGGCGCGATCATGGTCGGCAAGACCACCACGCCGGAATTCGCGACCTCGGGATTTACCGACTCGCCGCTGTGGGGAATCACGCGCAATCCCTGGGATCCGGCCCGTACGCCCGGCGGTTCCTCCGGCGGTTCGGGCGCCGCGGTGGCATCAGGCTGCGTGCCGCTGGCCGAGGGTACCGACATGGGCGGCAGCGTGCGCATTCCCGCGGCGCTGTGCGGCGTGGTCGGTCACAAGCCTTCGCTCGGGCGCATTCCGATGGATATCATCGATACGGTTTACGACAACATTTCTCATTTCGGGCCGCTGGCCCGCACCGTAAGCGACGCCGCCCTGTTTCTCGATATCGCGCAGGGCGAGCACCCGGCAGACATACAGTCGCTACCGCGTTGCCAGCTGAGCAACCCGGTACCGGGCGAAATCGAGGGCATGAAACTGGCGCTCGACGTTACGCTGGGATTTTGCGCCGTCGATCCCGGGGTGGAGGCGAATCTGCGCACTACCGCGGATGCCCTTGCCGACGCTGGCGCCATGATCGAGGAAATCGATCTCGGCTGGGATAGCAACATCGTCGAAATGTGGAACGGTACCTGGGGGATCTTCATGGCCGCCGCCTACGACAAGCTCACCGACGTGCCGCTCGACGAAAATCGCGATCGCATGAGCGAAGGACTGGTGAAGTGGATCGAACTGGGGAGGACCATCGATGCCGTTACCGCGCGCCAGTGGGAGTTCGAGCGGACAAAATACTGGCACAAGCTCGCCGCCGTGCTCGAAAGCCAGCATGCCCTGATCTGCCCGACCATGGCCGTCACCGCCCCGCCGGTGGAAATGCGCGACTGGGATTTCGGCGGAACCAACGACGCCGGCCTGTTCGAGTGCATGGATATGACCGGGGCCTTCAACTACGTGGCGCAATGCCCGGCGCTATCGGTGCCCTCGGGATTTAGCGACGGCCTGCCCACGGCGATTCAGATCGTGACGCGCCGCTACGACGACGCGCTCGCCTTGAACATCGGAGCGGCAGTCGAACAAGCGGCGCCCTGGTCGCATCAGCGCCCGAAAATTTAGTCCGTTCGGACGACCAGGCTTAGCCTCTTTTGAATTGACCGGTTTCCAGGTAATGAATGACCTGGTCGATGACCTGCTTGTTGCGCATCATGAAGGTATGCGTCACCTCCATTTGGATGTGGTCGTGCATGCCTTCGAGCCTGGTATTATCGACCGAAACCTTGCCGTCGTTGACCCCCGGGATCATGCGTGACAGGAACAGGTTGATGCTGCGAGTGCCGGCGATAACCCCGAGGTCAAAATTGGCCTCACCGAGCTTGTTGGGCAGGCTGGTCGCACCGGTGCCGAGTTCGAGCCCCGCGTCGCCGTGATAAAAGTGGAATCCGGGGAAATCGCGCAGCTTGTCGACCACCTCGCTACCCTTGTTGGGCGGGCCGAGCATGACCACTCGCCCCAGCCTGTCGATATCGTGATGGCGCAGGTATTGCCGCACCAGTATGCCGCCCATGGAATGAGTCACGAAATTAACCGTCGAACCGCTCGGGCATGCCGCGAGCGCCGGGGCGATCGCCTGTTCGGCTAACTTTTCGACGCCGGCACGCGTCGACTCGTAGCCGACGTTTTGCACCCGGTAACCCCGCTTTACCAGCGCTTTCTCGAGCTTCTTCATCGACCAGTCGCTGCGCGCCAGGCCGTGCAGGAGGATGACGCAGTCGGCTACGGCAGGCATCGGCAGACAGATCCAGCCTGGTGCATTTACGAGGTTATTTAACCCTCGATTTCATCGGTATCGTACTGGCCCGAAACTCGGCGGCGCACGTGGGACCAGGACATCCCGATCGCCAGCACGAAGGACAGCACGATCAGAACGACCCACGTGATAGCGGTGGGGTTGTCGAGATTGATGATCTCCCAATGGACGAGTAGCCAGATGAAAATGCCGAATAAGGCCGCCGCCAGGACCATACCGACCGCGCCGAGCGAATTCCAGGTTGCTCGCAGAAACATGATCCAGCCGATCAGCAAGACGATGCCGCTCCCTGCGATGTAAACCATCTCGACCTCCTGTCCAAACAAGCCGACCCAGGAATAACCGCTGGGGTTGTAGGTCAGAAAAACCAGCGCCATCGCGAACAGCAGGCGCAGCAGAAAACTGACAAAGTTGAAATCGTTTCGGGCCATGTTATCGGGCTTCTTCCAAAAAAATAAGGCGACATGGTATCAGACAATTGCGACTCGCTTCCAATTCACATGGCGATACAATCGATTTAAACTCTGGACTGACGATGACGCGCACGGATACCGACACCTCGCCATCGTGATCAATAACTGGAGGATCCAGAAATGCGTTCACTGACCAGGCCTAACCCGGAACACAATTACGACCCCCAGGTCGAAATCGGCAACCTGATTCTGCATCGCGACGCGAAGCCGGCAGAGGATCCCGGCAGTCGCCAAATTCCATCCACTGGACAGCCCGGCAAACTGCTGATGGCGACCTGGAACATTGCCAATCTCGGGGTGCACAAGCGCCGCGTCGACGACCTCAAGGTCATTGCGACTATCCTGAGCTGGTTCGAACTCGTTGCGGTCCAGGAAATTGCAGACAACCTCGACGATTTCCTCGGGTTGATCGCCCATCTGCCCGATCATTATGACTGGATTTTCAACGATCGCGCCGGCAACGACGAGCGCTCGGCCTTTCTCTATGATACGAGGCGCGTCCGCCTGAGTCCAAAAATCGGCGAGGTGGTGGTCGTCGAAAGCGACCGCAAGCATGTTAGGCTACCCGGCATCGAACGCAATTTTTTTGGCTTCAACCGCAATCCATACCTGGCTGGTTTTCACGTCGAAAGCTCACAGATACTGCTAGCGAACTGTCATCTAATCTATGGCCCGCAGAGTTCGTCGACGGACAAACAGGCCTCTCTCGAACGCCGCCAGCTAGAGGCTTACGCAATCGCCCGCTGGTGCGACCTGCGGCGCAAAGACAGACACCGCTGGACCACTAACATCATTGCGCTGGGCGACTTCAACCTGCCGCGAGCCGAAACGACCGACGAGATCTACCAGGCATTGACCAAACGCGGCCTGAGCCTGCCACCGCACACTACGCGTATACCCACCAATGTTTCGAACACAGCCGACTACGATCAAATCGCGGTCACCCCCGGCCTGAAAACGAAGATTTTGAAGATGGGAGTCTTCGACTTCGACGGCGCCATATTTTCAGATATCTACAACCCGTCGACCCCCGGCTACTGGCGCACCTGCACGAAGTACTACATCTCGGACCACCGCCCGCTGTGGATGCAGCTCAAGCTGTAGCGCAGCCGAACGGGACTACCTCAGGCTACCGAAAAATTCATCATTCGTTGAGCGCCTTGATTTGCGCGCGCCGATCGACGGCCCAGGCGTACTGTTGCGGCCACATCTTGAAATCGGGATCGACCCCGAGCGCCTCGGCCGCGTGCAGCGGCCAGAACGGGTCGTGCATGATCTCCCGACCCAGCGCGACGAGGTCGGCGCCGCCGCTCTGCAGGATTTCCTCGGCCTGATGTGGATCGATGATGACGCCCACCGCCATCGATTTTATTCCGGCTTCTTCCCGAATTCGGCGCGAAAAAGGCACCTGGAAGCCCGGCATCCGTGCCGAGTTCGCGGTTAATGGCTTGCCGCTGTCGTCGCTGCGAAAACGCGGCGCGCCGCCGATGCCGCCGGAGGAGCAGTCGATAACGTCCGCCCCCGCTTCGGCCATGCGCTCGCCGAACACGACCGAGTCATCCATGGTCCAGCCGCCCTCGCGCCCGTCGATCGCCGAGATGCGCGCAAACAGCGGCAACTCGTCGGGGATTGCCGCGCGCACCGCCCGGGTCACTTCGAGCGGGAAACGCATGCGCCCGTCGATGTCTCCGCCATAGGCGTCGTCACGCCGGTTGGTCAACGGCGACAGGAAACTGTGCAGCAGGTAACCGTGCGCCATATGCAATTCGAGCACGCGAAAACCGACGTCGACGGCTCGTTGCGCCGCCTCGACGAAGGCCTGCGTGACCTCCTGTAAGCCGGCCTGGTCCAGTTCGGCTGGCACGTGCCAGCCATCGGCTACCGGCAGCGCCGACGGCGCCACGGCTTGCCAGGGGGCACCGTCGGTTGCACTGTCCGCCTCGCTGAGAGGGATCGGGCCCTTGGCGGAGAACGGCGGCCGCGTCGAAGCCTTGGCCCCGGCGTGCGCCAGCTGCATGCCCGGCACGCAGCCCATCGACTCGATGAAGGAGGTAATTGGCCGCAACGCCTCTGCCTGTTCATCGTTCCAGATACCGAGACAGGCCGGCGTGATCCGCCCGCGCGCCTCGACCGCGGTGGCCTCGGTGAACACCAGCCCGGCCTTGCCGCGCGCGAAGGTGCTCAGGTGCGCAAAATGCCAGGGTTGCGCCAGGCCATCGACGGCCGAGTACATGCACAGCGGCGAGACCACGACCCGGTTGGGCAGCGTGGTGCCGCGTATCGTCAAGGGTTCAAACAGTTTCACAGGTTTCGACATCGGTACTCCGGCGTAATTTTTTAAAGCGCAATTATTATGATTCTGGACGCAGAATTCAAAGAGAACCGGCGCAATGACTCAGGCAAGCTCGTCGACCAGCGTGTCGCCGATACGCAAAGTCGCCTGCAGCAATCCGTCGACCTGCGGCGCCGCGGCGAGGGCGCCGATAAAACAGGGTCGCAACGCCAGCTTTCCATCGATCCTGGTGGTGCTTGGCAGGTAGACGTTTTCCCGCACCAGGCGCCGGTGCAGACGCTGATTGAGCCGATCCAGGTCTTCTACCCGCGGAGATACGTAACGAAAACAACAGACCGACAGGGTCGGCTCGAGTAACAGTTCGAGCTTCGGATGCCGCTTACAGTTTTCGGCCAGCTCCCGGGCCATGTCGTTATGACGCTTTACTCGATCGCGCATGCCTTCAACGCCAATTTCCAGAATCATCGCCCAGACGGCTATGCCGCGGCAGGGCGCGCTGAGTTCGATCCCGTAGTTGAAATAGGGAGGGCCGAAGTCTTCGAG
>CAMYON010000047.1 GCA_947260025.1 uncultured Gammaproteobacteria bacterium | reverse complement strand
GTCGCTGCGGCCGGAGCAGGTATAACTGCCGTCCTCGTTGTGCACGTACTTGTCACCGCTCTTGGTCCATTCACCCTGGAAGGTATCGCGACTCTTGTCCCTATTGTTCCAGTACATGATCGCGGCGCTTGGCCCCCGGACGTAAAGATCCCCGATCTCGCCATCGGCAACCGGCGCGCCGTCGTCGCCCCGCAGCTCGATGTCGTAACCCGGTACCGGCCAACCGGACGAGCCGAAACGAACGTTGCCGGGCTGGTTGGACAGGTAAATATGCAGCATTTCGGTGGAACCGATACCGTCGATAACATCGACCCCGAAGTGACTGCTAAAGCGCTGCGCCAGGTCCGCGGGCAGCGCTTCACCGGCGGAAACCGCCAGGCGCAGCGCGAGCTCGTCCGGAGCGGGCAGATCGGGGAAAGCCAGCATCGCGGCGTAACCGGTCGGCGCGCCGAAAAATATCGTCGGCCGGTGTTCGATCAGGCGCTCGTAGATGACATCGGGCGTCGGGCGTCCACCAAGCAGCACGCTGGTCGCGCCGACGCTGAGCGGAAAGGTCAGCGCGTTGCCCAGCCCGTAGGCGAAAAACAGCTTGGCGGCGGAGAAACAGCAATCCGCCTTGCCGTAGAGCTCGGTCGTCCAGTAGGGATTGGCATGGCTGTGAACGGTGCCCTTGGGCTTGCCGGTGGAGCCCGACGAATACAGCCAGAACGCGGGTTCGTCGCGGCTGGTAACCGCGGCCTGCGCCAGCGGCTGGGTCTGCTGCAGCAGCGCTTCCAGCGACCGGGCGCCAGTCGGCAGCTCCGCGCCGGCACGGGACACGATGACCGTTTCGACTTCGTGCTGCCCTTTTGCCATCGCCTCCTGCAGCACCGGCAGCAACGCGGCTGAAACCAGTACCGCACGCGAGCGACTGTGCTGCAGCATGTAAAGATAGTCATCCGCGGTTAGCAGGGTGTTGACCGCGACCGGAACGACGCCGGCATAGATCGCGCCGAGAAAAGCCACCGGCCAGTCGTTACAGTCGTGCATGAGCAGCAGGACGCGTTCCTCGCGGTGGATACCGGCTGCCAGCAGCGCCGCGCCCAGGCGGGTAGTTCCCTGCTCCAGCTGGCCGTAACTGAGTGTTCCCTGGTCGTCGATGTAGGCCGTTTTGTCTGCCCGCTGCCGGTTCAGCTCGATCAGGTACTGCGAGTAGTTAAAGTTCTCTGCGGGTGCCGGTACATTATCGATATTCATTCATCCCTCCGGGGCGTTGCCAGGTCAGCCGCGAACTGCAGCCGGATCAAATCAGGCCTGGCGGGTGAATTCTATACTGCCACCGGGTAATAAATACAGGACCAGCGCGTGACCGTTGGAGATTGTCGGCGTGTGTGCGCTGCCCGCCGGGTAAACCACCCAGCCCGCCGGGTGATCGTCGAACAGCGCGTCCCCCTGCAGCGGCATGACCAGGTCGATTTCACCATTGGGATGACTGTGGTGCGGACCGGCGCAATCGTTCATGTCGACCACGTCGACCGAGAAACCGTGCAGTTCGTCATCGGGCTTGAACACTCGACCATAGCGAATGCCGCCGGCCTCGTGCTCGCACATCCAGCCCTCCTCGACGCCCTGGTGACAGCCCTGTTCCAGTTGGCGGTAAGTCAGGCTGTCCGGGCCATGCTCGACATTCAGCCAGTCCTGCAGATCCTGATTAAGCTCTCTGCCCGCGAGTTGATCTGTCAGTACGCGGATTTTATCGCGAAATTCGGCTTTCGACATAAGCTGGCTCCCCTGGCTGAATACGCGGCTTGCTAATATAGCCGGTATGAATTATTGTGCATGTTGGAACAATAATACCAGCCTTACATAGTGTCAAGCAACATACTGCATGTCAGCGCCTGGCTGGGAATCTACGCACGGCAAGGGACAGAAAACTGAAGACCGCTAACCATTCATCACGCGACAACGACGAAAAATCATTCCTCATCGCGCTCGGACAACGGGTGCGCGCCCTGCGTGACCGCAGAGGAACGACGCGTAAATCGCTGGCACTCGCCACCGGCGTTTCGGAGCGTCACCTGGCCAACCTGGAGTACGGCGAAGGCAATGTTTCGGTGCTGGTGCTGGTGCAGGTCGCAACCGCGTTGAACTGCTCACCGGCAGAACTGATCGGCGACTTTACCACCAGTTCGCCCGAATGGTTGATGATTCGTTCGCTGCTGGAAAACCGGGACGAGCAGACGCTGCACCAGGTGCGGCTCACGATCGGCGAAACCCTGGGCAGCGCGCTGGCGGATAATGGCGCCGGCTCTCGAATCGCGCTGACAGGCCTGCGTGGCGCGGGTAAATCGACGCTTGGCAAAATGCTGGCGACCGATTTCGGGTTCCCGTTTGTCGAGCTCAGCCGCGAAATCGAGAGGCTCGCTGGCTGTAGTATCGCGGAAATCCAGGACCTGTACGGCAGCGAGGTTTACCGCCGCTATGAACGCCGCGCGTTGGAAGAGACTGTGCGGCTGCATCCCGAGGCGGTGATCGCGACCCCCGGCGGACTGGTTTCCGATCCCGACAACTTCGAACTGCTGCTTGCCAACTGCACCACGATCTGGCTGCGGGCCGAACCCGAAGACCATATGAAACGGGTTATCGAACAGGGCGATTTCCGCCCGATGGCGGGCGCCCCTGAGGCGATGCAGGATTTGAAAAACATCCTGGCTTCGCGTGAGGATTTCTACTCCAGGGCCCGGTACCAGCTGGATACCAGCAACAAGTCGCTCGACCTCACGTTTTCCGACCTGCGCGAGCTGGTACGGGATATCCTACCGTCAAAACCATCGTCAATAAATGCATTATAATGCTTGACCCGAACGTCATAAATGCAATATATTTCCGTTTTTACACAACCGCCTCGCCGGAGGCCCAGTCGTGACTGAACCCGTCGATTATCAAACCGATCCGACACGCTACAAGCACTGGAAGTTACAGTTCGATGGTCCGGTTGCGACCCTGTCGGCCGATTTCGACGAAAATGCCGGGCTGCGTCCCGGCTACAAGCTCAAGCTCAACAGCTACGATCTCGGCGTCGACATCGAACTCAACGACGCGATCAACCGCATCCGTTTCGAGCACCCCGAGGTGCGCACGGTGGTTATCGACAGCCTCAAGGACAAGGTTTTCTGTTCCGGTGCCAATATTTTCATGCTGGGCGTCAGCAGCCACGCCTGGAAAGTTAATTTCTGCAAATTCACCAACGAAACCCGCAACGGCCTCGAGGATTCCTCACAGCATAGCGGCTTGAAGTTCATCGCCGCGGTCAACGGCGCCTGCGCCGGCGGCGGTTACGAGCTGGCGCTGGCCTGCGACGAAATCATCCTGGTCGACGATCGTTCGAGCGCGGTCAGCCTGCCCGAGGTGCCGCTGCTGGGCGTGTTACCGGGCACCGGCGGCCTGACCCGGGTTACCGACAAGCGGCACGTGCGCCACGACCTGGCAGATATCTTCTGCACCACCAGCGAGGGCGTTCGCGGCCAGCGCGCAAAGGACTGGCGCCTGGTAGACGAAATTGCCAAACCCGCCGTGTTCGAACAAACGGTGCGCGAGCGCGCCGCAGCCCTGGCGGCGGACAGCGACCGGCCGTCCGACGCCCGCGGCATCGCGCTGACGCCACTCGATCGCAGCCACGAAGAAAATTCGCTGCGTTATAAACACGTTACTGTGGAAATGGACCGCGCCGCGCGCACCGCAACCTTCGTCGTCAGGGCGCCCGAGGGCGAACAACCCGTCGACATCGCGGCAATCGAAGCTGCCGCTGCCGACTGGTACCCGCTGGCGCTGGCGCGCGAACTCGACGACGCGATCCTGTCGATGCGCAGCAACGAGCCGGACCTCGGTACCTGGCTGATCAAGACCGAGGGCGATGCCGCCGCGGTACTGGCAATGGATGCTACCCTGCTGGCGCACCGCGATCACTGGCTGGTACGCGAAACCATCGGCCACCTGCGGCGCACCCTGAGCCGCCTCGATGTTTCCTCGCGCAGCCTGTTCGCGCTGATCGAAGAAGGCTCCTGTTTTGCCGGCAGTTTGCTGGAACTGGCGCTGGCCTGCGATCGCAGCTACCAGCTCGCCCTGCCCGACGAACCGGAAGCGGCGCCCTGTATTACCGTGGGCGAAGTCACTTTCGGGCTGTATCCGATGGTTACCGGCGAGAGCCGACTCGCAAGGCGTTTCTACGACGAGCAGTCGGCGCTCGACGCGGTGCGCGCGGTGGCCCAGCAGCCGCTAGATGCCAATGCCGCGTTCGAGCTCGGCCTGGTGACCAGCAATCCGGACGATCTCGACTGGGACGACGAGGTTCGCATCGCGATCGAGGAGCGGGTTTCGATGTCGCCCGACGCCCTGACCGGCATGGAAGCCAACCTGCGCTTCAACGGCCGGGAAAACATGCTGACCCGGATATTCGGCCGCCTGACCGCATGGCAGAACTGGATATTCCAGCGCCCCAACGCGGTCGGTGAGACCGGCGCGCTGAAAGTATACGGTACCGGCGAAAAATCACGCTTCGACTGGAACCGAGTCTAAATTACCCCTGGAGAGAGCTAATGTCCTCGATCGATTACAACGAAAAAATCCCGAACAATGTCGACCTCGCCGGAGACCGCGCGCTGCGGCGCGCGCTCGAGCACTGGCAACCGAACTACCTCGAATGGTGGCAGGACATGGGTCCGGACGGATCGCAGGATTTCGATGTCTACCTGCGCACCGCGGTCAGCGTCGACCAGGAAGGCTGGGCCCAATTTGGCCATGTAAAAATGCCCGATTACCGCTGGGGCATTTTTCTGAACCCGGAGAAGCCCGGCCGCAAGATACACTTCGGCGATCACAAGGGCGAGGACGCCTGGCAATCTGTTCCGGGAGAATACCGTGCCAACCTGCGCCGCATCATCGTTACCCAGGGCGACACCGAACCGGCTTCGGTCGAGCAACAGCGCCACCTGGGCCTGACCGCACCCAGCATGTACGACCTGCGCAACCTGTTCCAGGTCAACGTCGAGGAAGGACGTCACCTGTGGGCGATGGTGTACCTGCTGCACAAGTATTTCGGCCGTGACGGCCGCGAAGAAGGCGAAGCCCTGCTCGAGCGCCGCAGCGGCGAAGAGGACAACCCGCGGATTCTGCAGGCGTTCAACGAAAAAACCCCGGACTGGCTGGCGTTCTTCATGTTCACCTATTTCACCGACCGCGACGGCAAGTACCAGCTGCACGCGCTGTCCGAATCGAGTTTCGATCCGCTGGCACGCACCACGCGTTTCATGCTGACCGAGGAAGCGCACCACATGTTCGTCGGCGAAACCGGCGTGGGGCGCATCATTGAACGTACCTGCGACGTCATGAACGACCTCAAGACCGAAGACCCGGCCACCCTTCGCGCCGCCGGCGTCATCGATCTGCCGACCATCCAGCGCTACCTGAATTTCCACTTCAGCGTCACGGTAGATTTATTCGGCGCGGACGAATCGAGCAACGCGGCAACTTTCTACTCGACCGGGCTCAAGGGTCGCTATGCGGAGAGCAAGCGCAAGGACGATCACGTGCTGAAAAACGACAGCTACCCGGTGCTGCAACTGCGCGACGGCAAGCTGGTCGAGAAAGAGGTCCCGATGCTGAACGCCCTCAACGAAGTGCTGCGCGACGATTACATTCGCGAGGCCGCTTCCGGCGTCAAACGCTGGAATCGGGTGATCGCCAAGGCCGGCCTGCCCTTCACCTTGAGCGTTCCGCACAAGGCCTTTAATCGCAAAATCGGTTCGCTCGCCGGTTCCTCTATCAGCCCCGATGGCGAAGTGCTGACACAGGAACAGTGGCAGCAGCGCAAGAGTCAATGGCTGCCGAGCAGCGGCGACCGCGAGTATGTCGCCAGCCTGATGGGACGGGTCGTCGAACCGGGTAAATTCGCTAACTGGATCGCACCCCCGGCGATTGGCATCAACCAGCAGCCGATCGATTTCGAGTACATCCGCTTCAACTAGTCGCAGACCGGGTCGACAGCGTCACCGCATTCGATTTACTATCGTCGCGGTGTCGATCCGATATTGCCTGGAACGTATTCCGGCGATGATCTGATCCCAGACTATTGCCGCTATCCGGAGGCGTATCAATGAGCGAATCAATCCTCGAAATCAGTCAGCGTGGTACGGGCGTGGCGCAGATTACGATGTCACGACCTGACGTGTTCAACGCGTTCGACGAGGCCATGATCGGCGAACTCGATGCGGCTTTCGATACCCTCATTGCGGACGACTCGGTGCGTATCGTCGTGCTCGCCGGCGCGGGCAAGCATTTCAGCGCCGGCGCCGACCTGCAGTGGATGCGGCGCGCCAGCGAGGCGTCGGTCGAATGGAACCTCGAGGACGCCCGCCGTTTCGCGTCGATGCTGGGCAAGATCGACAGCTGCCCGAAGCCTACCGTGGCGCGCATACAGGGTGCGGCGCTGGGCGGTGGCGTCGGACTGTTATGCGCCTGCGACATCGCAATCGCGGCCGACAACGCCAGTTTTGCGATCAGCGAGGCCCGGTTCGGTATCCTGCCAGCCGTCATCGGCCCGTACCTGGTAAACGCCGTAGGCCGGCGCCACGCCCGCCGGCTGGCGCTGACGATGGCCCGCATCGGCTCGAGCGAAGCGCTGGCGCTCGGACTGGTGCACCAGGTCGCGAACCTCGACGAACTGGATGCCGCGGTGGATGCTACCCTGGATGAATTGCTGGCCGGGGGCCCGCGTGCGCAACGCGAGATCAAGGCGCTGTTCGCCCAGCTCGAGGTCGGACCGGTAACCGACGAAGTGCGCGAGCTGACGGCGCAGATCATCAGCCGCGTGCGCGGCAGCGACGAGGCGCGCGAGGGTTTTGCCGCGTTTCTCGACAAGCGCCCTGCGAACTGGGTACCCGAATGAGCGACGCACCGGGCATCCGCGGCGTACTGGTCGTCGGCGCCGGCATCATGGGTAGCGGCATCGCCCAGGTGGCGGCGCAGTCGGGTCACCCGGTATTGCTGTTCGACAATAAGCCGGGGGCCGCGGTCGACGCCAGGGCAGCCTTGCAGGCCACCTTCGACAAGCTGGTCGCCAAAGGCAAATTCAGCGACGATTTCGCACGCGACGCCCTGTCGGCGATCACCCCCGTCGAATCGCTGCAGGCGGCCGGCGCGGTCGACCTCGTGATCGAAGCCGTGGTCGAGGACATCGAGATCAAACGAGGGCTGTTTCGGCAACTAGAGGATATCGTCAGCGACGACTGTATCCTCGCGACCAATACATCCTCGCTTTCGGTGACCGCGCTTGCCAACGGGCTGCGGCATCCCGAACGCCTGGTGGGCATGCATTTTTTCAACCCGGTGGCCCTGATGAAACTGGTCGAAGTCGTCTCCGGCCTGCAGACCTCGGCCGCGGTCGCCGAATCTATCCATGACCTGGCGAAAACCTGGGGCAAGGTTCCGGTACACGCCCGTTCGACACCTGGATTTATCGTCAACCGGATCGCACGCCCGTTTTACGCCGAATGCCTGGCGCTGCTGCAGGAACAGGCGGCGACACCGGGCGTGCTCGACGCCTGCCTGCGCGGCGCCGGGTTTCGCATGGGACCCTGCGAACTGATGGACCTGATCGGTCACGATACCAATTTCTCGGTGACGTGCTCGGTGTACGAGGCGAACTTCTTCGACAAGCGTTATGCGCCGTCGCCGGTGCAGCAGGAGCTGGTCGACGGCGGCCTGCTGGGACGCAAGAGCGGAGAGGGCTTTTATGCCTATAGCGCCGACCAGAAGCCGGGCGCGGCGGATTATCCCGTGCCTGCCGCGGCGCCCGCCTGTGACAGCCTCGCGCTCCGCGGCCGGGGGCCGATCGCGGAGCGCATCGCCCGGGCGTTGCAGCAGCAGGGCTGCCGTTTCGAACGCATTCACGACAGCAAATGGGTCGGGCTGCAGGTCGACAGCGCCAGGCTGCGTTTGACCGACGGACGCTGCGCCAGCGAACTCGGTCGTGACGTCGCGGTGTTCGATTTGCCGCTAACCGACGCAGCGGGCACGGTACTGGCCTGGAGTCATGCCGGTCGCGCCTCGAATCAATGGGTCGCCGACGCTCCCGACTGGCTGGCGCTGATCGGTTTCGTGCCGCTGCGCATCGCCGATACCCCTGGGCTGGTAGTCGCGCGCACCATTGCGATGTTAATCAACGAGGCGGCAGATGCCGTACAGCAGGGCGTTTGCAGCGAAACCGGGGCCAACGACGCGATGAAGCTCGGCGTAAACTACCCCGCCGGGCCGTTCGAGTGGCTGGAACAATGGCAACCACCCGCCGTGGTTGCCTTACTGGATCGACTGGACGATTTCTACCGTGGCGAACGTTATCGGGTCAGCCCGTGGCTGCGCCATCGCGTGTGGCGAAAGTCGTCGGGCCCGGCGGGCGCCTGAAACGCATGAAGTTCGACGAATTCAAAGCCGGGCAGATTATCGATGCAGGCCCCTACCGGGTTAGCGCCGAGGAAATCATCGAATTTGCGCGGCAGTACGATCCCCAGTGGTTCCATACCGATCCGCAGGCAGCCGCGCAGGGGCGCTTCGATAGCCTGATCGCGAGCGGCTGGCATACCTGCGGCATCGCGATGCGCCTGATGGTCGATGCGGTGCTAACCGGATCGGAATCCTTCGCCTCTCCCGGCCTGGAATACGTGAAATGGCCGGCGCCGGTACGCCCCGGCGATCGCCTGTCGGTGCGCGCCACGGTGCTGGAAACCCGCCGCGCGTCGAAATCCCCGGAGCTCGGCATACTGCGTTGGCGCTGGCACATGCTAAACCAGGACGAGGTCGAGGTGCTCGAGCTCGAGGCAACCAGTTTTTTTGATCTTTCAGCAGAGCAATCATCATGAACCAGGCTTATATTTGCGACGCGATACGAACGCCGATTGGTCGCTATGGCGGCGCCCTGTCGCAGCTGCGCACCGACGACCTCGGCGCGCTGCCGATCAAGGCGCTGATGGCGCGCAATCCCGATGTCGACTGGCAGGCCGTCAGTGACGTGATTTACGGCTGCGCCAACCAGGCCGGCGAGGATAATCGCAACGTGGCTCGCATGTCGGCACTGCTCGCGGGACTGCCGCAGGAAGTGCCGGCAAGCACGGTCAACCGCCTGTGCGGCTCGGGCATGGACGCGGTCGGCAGCGCGGCACGCGCCATCAGGAGCGGCGAAGCGCAACTGATGATCGCCGGCGGCGTGGAGAGCATGAGCCGCGCACCGTTCGTGATGCCAAAAGCCGAGACGGCTTTCAGCCGCGACAACGCGATTTACGACACCACCCTGGGCTGGCGTTTCATCAATCCTTTGATGCAGCAAAAGTACGGCACGGATTCGATGCCCGAAACCGCGGAGAACGTCGCCGCCGATTATCATATCGAGCGCGAAGCACAGGACCGCATGGCGCTGCGCTCGCAACAAAACGCCGCGCGCGCGAAACAATCCGGCTTCTTCACCCGGGAAATTACCCCGGTCAGCGTGACGCAACGCAGGGGCGATCCGACGATCGTCGAGTTCGACGAACACCCGCGCGCCACCACGCTGGAAAAACTGGCGAGCCTGCGGCCCATCGTGCGCGCCGACGGCAGCATTACCGCGGGCAACGCCTCCGGCATCAACGACGGCGCCTGCGCCCTGCTGCTGGCCGACGAGGCGAGTGCCAGCAAACATGGCCTGACTCCCCGCGCCCGCGTGCTCGGTATGGCAACCGCCGGCCTGGCGCCACGCATCATGGGCATGGGCCCAGCGCCGGCCTCACGCAAGGTGCTCGAACTGACCGGGCTTACGCTAGAGCAAATGGACGTCATCGAATTGAACGAGGCTTTTGCCGCCCAGGGCCTCGCGGTACTGCGCGATCTCGGTCTGGCCGACGACGATGAACGCGTCAATCCGAACGGCGGTGCGATCGCGCTCGGCCATCCGCTCGGCGCCAGCGGCGCGCGCCTGGTGACCACCGCGGTCAACCAGCTGCATCAAGGCGGCGGCCGCTATGCGCTGTGTACGATGTGCATCGGCGTCGGCCAGGGAATCGCCGTCATCGTCGAACGGGTTTGACTTCTCGCAGTATGCCAACCACTTCGGCCCTGATGTTTCGTTTTCGACGAAGCAACTTTCGGGTTAGCATGCCCGATCGTTCCTTCTCATGAATGAAACCAACTGGACCCGGATCTGGGTCGCGTTCATCGCCGGTTGCATCGCCGCGTTCCAGATCGGCAAGACCGCCGCGTCGCTGGCGCTGATCATCGACGAACTGGGTTTGAGCCTGTTCGAGGCCGGGCTGATCGTGTCGCTGTTCACGCTGGTCGGCGCCCTGCTCGGCGCGGGTTTCGGCCTCGTCTCCGACCGCGTCGGCCACGTGCGCACCGCCTGCGCGGGGCTCGCAATCTCGGCCGCGGGCAGCCTGCTCGGGGCGCAGACTAACGACTTCGCCTGGCTGCTGGCCACGCGCCTGCTCGAGGGTTTCGGCTTTATCCTCGCAATCGTCGCGCTGCCGTCGCTGATCAGCCGCTCCGCGAGCCCGCGAGAGCGACCGCTGGCAATGGGACTGTGGGGCGCGTTCATGCCCGCCGGCATCGGCGCATCGATGCTGATCACGCCGTGGCTCGTCGCATGGCACGGCTGGCGCGGCCTGTGGAACGACGTCGGTCTGGTAATGCTGCTGTGGTGCGTGCTGCTCGCGCTGTTTTTTCGGGGCGAGCGCGAGGCCCATGGCGCAACACCCGCCGTCGCCGATATCGTCGCCACCGCGCTGCGGGCGGGTCCGCTGCTGCTGGTCGGCGGCTTCGCCTGTTACTCCGCGCTCTACCAGCCGGTAACCGCGTTCTTTCCGACACTGCTGATCACCGACCAGGGTCTCGCGCTCGGCAGCGCCGCCTACCTCGGCGCGCTGGTGGCGATGGCGAACGTGATCGGCAACGTCGGCGCCGGCTGGCTGATCGGCCGCGGTCTTGACCCCACCCGCCTGCTGCTGTTCGCCTTCGTCGCGATGGGCGTATTCGGCGCGCTCGTGTTCGCGCCCTTCACCAGCCCCGCGATGAAAACCCTGTGCGGCATCGCGTTTTCGACCTGCGGCGGTCTCTACCCCGGCACCGCGTTCGCGCTCGCGCCACGCTTCGCCGCGCGGCCGTCGCATATCGCGCTGATGTCGGGTTTGCTGCTACAGGGCGCGGGCATCGGCCAGACCGTAGGCCCGCTGATGGTCGGCAGCCTGGTCGAAACCGGCGGCACCTGGGCCTACGCCGGCTTCGAGGTCGCGCTGATGGCCGGCCTCGGCCTGCTGTGCGCGGGGTTACTGCGCAAGCGCATTGCCAGGACGCCCGGAACCTGAGACATCCCGGCTAAACGAAAAATGCCCGGGAGCACATCGTCAGGAGATCAGGATCATTGAATTGGTTGCCAAAGATTAGGGGCCAGGTGGGCTGCTTGCGGAAATCTCGTACTTGATCGCGAGGTTTGGCGATAAATCCAGCGCCTTTGCTATTTCCCTATACCGGAATTTTCCTATTTGCCCTGACCGCTAACCGCGGCGCGTGCCAGCCCGGCGAAACTTCGCGCCTGCGCCGGCGCATCGCCGAGTTGCTGCGCCGGATCGACGACTTCACGCCAGTCGATGGTCGCAAAGCGATGTGCGATCAGGTCGACCAGTTGGCAGTCTTGCGCGACCGCGTCGGCGCAGGCCTGTTTGACCAAGGCTTGCGCTGCGGGACGCGGCATGTCGTCGGCGAGGCGGAAGCTGATCGCTTCCGCGTAGACGAGCCCGTGCCTGCCGTCGAGGTTGGCGCGCATGCGTTCGGGATCGGGTTCGAGCCGGGTCAGCAGCGCAATCGCGAGCTGCAGCGCGCGTCCGGCGGCGACGCATAGTTGTGGCAGCGCGTGCCATTCGAGCATCCAGGCGGCGCCATCGCGCTGCTGGCGGTGCAATAGCGCCCGGTTCATCGCGCCGTCGAGCGCGAGCGCGATATCGAACAGCGAAAGCAAGGTTTCAGCCTCGACCGGGTTTTGTTTGTGCGGCAGCGTCGACGAGCCGCCGCTGGAAGCGAGCTTCAGTTCCCCAACTTCCGGCCGCGCGCCGAGCAGACAGTCCTCGCTGATTCTGGCCAGCGACCCGGTCAACCGCGTCAGCCAGGACGCGAATTCGGCGAGTGCGTTTCGGTTCGTGTGCCAGCTCGATTCGTCGTTCGCAAGGTCGAGTTCCCGCGCCAGCGCCGCCCGTAGTTCAGAAGCCTGCGGCCCGAGCGCGGACGCGTTGCCAGACGCGCCGGCGAGGCTGACACGCAGCAGACGCGGGCGCATTTGCGCAAGCGTCTGCGCCTGCTGCAACAGCGGCGCGCCCCACGCGGCGGCAATCGCGCCGAAGGACGTCGGCGTCGCCGGCATGCGACGGGTACGCGCTGCGAGCGGCAGCTCGGCATGCGCATCGGCCAGGTCGGCGAGCACGTTCAACACCAGCTCGAGCCGCGCGGCGACTACGTCGCAGACGTCGCGCAGACGCAGCATCAGCCCAGTATCCATGATGTCCTGCGTGGTCGCGCCGAAGTGCACATAGGCGGCGTGTTCGTCACCGAGCACCGCCTGCAGCATTGCGACCAGCGCCGGTATCGGAATACCGTCGCGGCCGGTGCCGGCGGCGAGACTCGCCGGCTCGATTTCAAGCTCGGCACAGGCTCGCACGATCGCCGCGGCGCTCTCCGCCGGGATAATACCGAGTTCTCCCTGGGACCTGGCGAGCGCGGCTTCGACCCGCAGCCACGCGCCGATTTGGGCCGCATCGCTGCAGTACCCGCCAATCTCGGCGTCGAACAGCAGTTCGCGGTAAATCCCGGAATCGAACGGAGAGACGGTCATCGCGATCAGATATCGAAGAACACGGTTTCGCGTTCTCCCTGCAGGTAAATGTCGAAACGGAAGCCGCCTTCGCCGTCGGGTTGTGCCAACAGCGTATCGAGGCGTGCGCGTGGTTTTATCGACGAAAGCACCGGGTCTTCGGCGTTGGCGTCGGCCTCGTCGGCAAAATAAACGCGCGTCTGCAGACCGACATTGATGCCGCGCGCGACGATCCAGCAGTTGATGTGCGGCGCCTGCGGGCGGCCGTCCGGGTAAGGCACCCTGCCCGGCCGTATCGTATCGAGGCGAAACTCGCCACTGTCGAAAGCGGTCGCGATGCGCCCCCAGCCGGCGAAATTCGGATCGGCGGCACCGCGGGTTTCGACCGGCGACGGGTACAGCCCGGCGGCATCGGCCTGCCAGACCTCGATCACCGCGTCCAGCACCGGCGCGCCGTCGCCGTCGAATATGCGCCCCGCGACGCTGACGCGCTCACCGCGCGTGTCGGCATTGATCAACCGGCTGCCCGGATCCTCGGCGTAAACGCCGGCGATACCGCTCCAGTTCGGCAGGCAGCCGATATGCACGTAGGGACCCGCGGTCTGCGATGGCGATTCGTGCCGGGTGTCGTCGTCCGTCATTACAAACCCTCCGGCCGATTTTCGAAATAAGTCTGCGCGCGTCCGCGCAGCGTCAGGTCGAAGCGCCACGCGAGCATGTCCATCGGCAGCGCCGCATCCATATCGAGCCGCGCGATCAGCGTGTCGATCGCGTCCTCGCGCGGGATCGCGTTGACGATCGGGCACAGCGGGATCAGCGGGTCGCCCTCGAAGTACATCTGCGTGATCAGGCGCTGCGCGAAGGCCTCGCCGAACAGCGAAAAGTGAATATGCGCCGGGCGCCAGGAATTGGGTCCGTTCGGCCAGGGATAGGGCGCGGGCTGAATACTCAGGAAACGGTAATAACCGTCGCCGTCGGTCAGGCAGCGGCCGCAGCCGCCGAAATTTGGGTCCAGCGGCGCGATGTAGGTTTCGTTCGGGTGACGGTAACGCCCGGCGGCGTTAGCCTGCCAGACCTCGATCAGCGCGTTGGGCACGGCGCGACCCGACTGGTCGCGTAAATGCCCGTGCACGAGTATGCGCGGACCGAGCGCGCTGCGCCCGTCGGCGGCGCAGTTGTGGATCAGGTCGTCATCGTGCGGGCCGATGACGTCGTGGCCGAATACCGGGCCGCTCTCCTCGGACAGCGTCGTCGGCAGGATCAACAGGGGCTGGCGCGGTGAACGCAGTCGGCTCGATTTGTAATCCGGCGCCAGCGCCGGTGGCTGCCAGGCGCGGTCTCGCGGCAGGTAACCGGAGGACTGGTCCGAGCTCACAGTTCGACTCCCATTTCATGATAGGTTGCGCGCGCGATCTTGATCGCGCGATTCGCCTTCGGCACGCCGGCATAAACCGCGACGTGCAGCAGGGCCTCCATGACGTCGTCCGGGCTCGCACCGGTGTTGGCGGTGGCGCGGATGTGCATCGGGATCTCTTCGAAATTTCCGCCCGCGGCAAGCAGTGCGATAGTCAGCATCGAGCGCTCTCGCAGCGGCAGGCTGTCGCGCGCCCACAGGTTGCCCCAGGCGGCCTCGGTGATAAGCGCCTGGAAGGGTTCATCGAAAGCGGTCGTCGACGCTTCGGCGGCATCGACATGGGCGTCACCCAGCACCTTGCGGCGAATCTTCATGCCCTCTTCGTAGCGGTCAGGCATAGCCCTGCTCGAGGATGAAATCGTTGAGGATGCGCGCGTAGGTCGCCGGTTGCTCGACGCAGGGCAGATGACCGGCGTTGTCGATCAACTCGAAGCGTGCGCCCGGAATCAGGTCGGCGGTGGCGCGCACCAGGTCGGGCGGCGTCGAGCCGTCCTCGCTGCCGGCGATCGCCAGCGTCGGCAGGCTCAGGCCGGCGGTGCTCTCGGTATAATCGTTGCCCGCAATCGCCGCGCTGCAGCCGACGTAGCCGTCCAGCGGGGTGCGCGTCAACATGTTGCGCCAGGCCATGAGCTCGTGCTCGCGCTGCTGGCGATAGGCTTTGGAAAACCAGCGCTCCATTACGCTATCGGCCAGCGCCTCGATGCCGCCCGCCCGTGCGGCGTCGATTCGTTGCCGCCACATGGCCTCGGTGCCGATACGGGCCGCGGTATTGGAAATCACCATCGCGCGCAGCAGGTGCGGATGGCTCGCCGCGAGCCCCTGCGCGATAATGCCGCCGATGGACAGCCCGACAAACAGGCAATCCCGGATTTCGAGCGCCTCTAGCAATCGCACCGTATCCTGGACCAGGTCGTCCATGCGGTAATCGCCACCCGGGCAGCTCGACAATCCATGCCCGCGCTTGTCGAAACGCAGAATTTTGAGGCCGGCCGGGAGGTAAGGCAGGATCTGGTCCCATAGTCGAAAATCGGTCCCCAGCGAATTGGCGAATACGATCGGCGCGCCGTCGGGATCCCCCTCCAGCCGATAATTCAGGGTGACGTCCCCAAGTTGTATCATGTCCATCCCGTTCTCCTCTAATACGGCAGCCCGATGTAATTCTCGGCCAGCGACGTCTGCGCCGCAACCGAGGCTTCGAGATATTCGATGTCCGCCTGCTGCATGCGCTGGTCGAACGGCGATTGCTGCGGAAACTGGTGCAATAGCCGGGTCATGCTCCAGCTGAAGCGTTCCGCCTTCCACACCCGCGACAGGGCCCTGGCTGAATAGTTGTCGATGCCCTGCTCGTCGTGATCCTGGTAGTACTGCCGCAGCGCCTGCCACAGGTAGAACACGTCCGAGGCCGCCAGGTTGAGCCCCTTGGCGCCGGTGGGCGGCACGATATGCGCGGCGTCCCCGCACAGAAACAGCCGGCCCCAGCGCATCGGCTCGGCAACGAAAGAGCGCAGCGGCGCAATCGATTTCTCGATCGACTCGCCGGTGACGATAGCATCCGCGGCGTCGTGCGGGATACGGCGTTTCAATTCGTCCCAGAAAGCATCATCCGACCACTGCTCGACCGAATCCTCGAGCGGAACCTGCAGGTAGTAGCGGCTCAGGTTCGGGTTGCGCATCGAGCATAACGCAAAACCACGCGCGTGGCTGGCGTAGATCAATTCATCGCTGACCGGCGGCGTTTGCGACAGCACCCCGAGCCAGCCGAACGGATATACCCGCTCGAATTCGCGCAGCAGGCTGGCCGGAATAGTTTTTCGGCTGACGCCATGAAACCCGTCGCAGCCGGCGATGAAATCGCAGTCGATGCGCTGCTCACGGCCGCCGTGAATAAAACTGACATGAGGTGCATCGGTATCGGCATCATGGATCCGTACCTGCTCGACTTCGTGCAACAGGATTGCATCCATCGCATCCCGCGCCTGGTAAAGATCGAGCGTTAGTTCGGTCTGCCCATACACCATCACCGAGCCGGCGGTAAGCTGCTTGAAATCGATGCGAAATCCGCGATTCGCCGCCGCGAGGTAGATACCTTCGTGCTCCAGTCCCTCGCGATCCATGCGTTCGCCGACCCTGGCCTCGCGCAACAGGTTAACAGCCCCGCTTTCCAGCACGCCGGCCCGGATGCGGGCCAGCACGTAGTCACGACTCTGGCGCTCCAGCAGCACGGTTTCGATCCCCTGCCGATGCAGTAACTGGCTAAGCAGCAATCCCGCCGGACCGCCACCGATGACTACCACCTGGGTGCGCATTGCAGACTTGTTCTCGTTCACGCCACCAATTTCGCAAATTGGCGGTTTTTGTCAATCAAAATATCGGCACCCGGCAACCTGATCTTCGTCAAATCGCAAATCGAATCAATATGTTAGTATCTTCGATCAGCTTGAAAGTCGGGCCGGTTAACATCGAGAGGCATCAATGCGCGCGATCTCCATTATCAAAAGCGAACATAAAAACCTTGATGCGGTGCTTTACAGCCTCGACAAGCTGATCGAAGAGATCGATGACGGTAAGCACCCCGACTTCGGCATCTTCCACGGGCTGTTTACCTACATCGACCGCTTTCTCGATCGCTTCCATCACCCCAAGGAAAATCACTACCTGTTTCCGAAACTCTTGGCGCGCGCGCCCGAGAGCGAAAGCATTATTCGTGAACTGGGCCAGCAGCATACCGAGGGCGAGATCCTGTTCGTCGAAATGCTGAAAGCGCTGTCGGCATACGAGTTTAGCGGTGCGGCGGAGTATCCTCATTTTCGCGATACCGTGCTCAGGTACACCGAGTTCGAGCGCCGCCACGCGCAGCTGGAAGAAGACGAAATCCTGCCGCGTGCCCGCGAGGCGCTGCAAGCGGCGGACTGGGAAGAAATCGATGCCGCCTTCGAGCAGAACGAGGATCCGATATTCGGTAAGAAATGGAACAATGAATTCTCGGACCTGCTGGACAAGTTGATCAGTCGTATGCCCGCACCGCTGGGTCTCGGCGACGACTGGAAATGAGAGAGACTTTTTGCAAACCGCGAGATACCTGAGTCTGCTGGTTTTCGCGAGGATCTGACAGATAAAAATTAAAAACATCAGCGACCTGATCACCGGGCACAAACTACCCCCGGAAAAAGGTGCAATCACCTGGATGCGTGGCCCGTTTGGCGGATTTTTTACTCTACCCTGGTTCGATCGCGCATCGATGTATTTCTTGCGCAAGCTGTATTTACCCCTGTCACGGCTCTGGGGCGTGGCGGACGAAGCCCAGGGCTCGGTGCCGAGGTTCGTCGAGATTGCGCAAATCGAAATGAGCCAACGCCAGTACCAGCGCCTCGGCAAGGTCATCTTCCGGTTCGAGACCTCCCGCGCCCGGGTCGATGCAATCGACTCTGCCTGGCACGCCGCATTCTTTGGTAAGTGGCAAACGCCGCAGGTGAACCTGGTCGCGATCGAAAAAGCGCGTAAGGATGCTCACCAGGCGCACAACATGATGCGGCGCGATCTGCGTTTCCTGCTGCATTTCAAACCCCAGGCCTCGCGCTACGATATTCCCTCGCGGGAAGAGGTGGAAACTCACTATGGAGCTATCAGGAATGATCCCGGGGCATTTTTCAAAGTGCCCGCGGAGACGCCGAGCATCGAACAATCCCGTTCCTTCGGCGCTGCCGACGGCAACCAGTACTGGATCCGATTCCAGTCGCCCTCGTCACGCACCCGCGACCTGGTCTATGCCCGGGTACACGAACCTGCTGGCATCAAAAACCCGCCCACGATAATTTATGGACACGGTATCTGCGTCGAGTTCGACTACCTGGAAGGGCTGGTGGATGAAGTCGACGTCCTGTGCCGCATGGGCTTTCGCGTGGTGCGGCCCGAAGCACCCTTTCACGGCCGCCGGCGACCGCGGGGTTATTACGGCGGCGAGTACATCAGCGCCACCTCGCCGCTCGGCGTGCTCGATACCTTTACCGCGGCGGTGGCCGAGCGCGCGGTGCTGATGGACTGGTGTCGCCACACCTCGGATGGACCCGTAACGATGGGCGGTAGCAGCCTGGGCGCGCTGATAGCGCAACTGGTGTCGGGACAGGCGCAAAACTGGCCACAACATCTGCGCCCCGATGCCCTGCTGCTGATCATGCATTGTTCGAAGATCGAGGATGCGCTGATTCACGGTTCCATCGCCAAACTGTTCGGCGCGCTGGAAGCCAAGCATGAACGCGGCTGGAGTGTCACCACCGTGTCCGAATATTTCGAGGCGCTGAATCCGCCGCGGCAGGCGGCGATCGATACCGCCAATATTGTTTCGATACTCGGCAAGTACGATCAGGCGACACCCTTCCCTGGCGGCCTTGAACTGATCGATCGCTGGCAACTACCGCCGGAAAACCGCTTCATCTGGCCGCAGGGGCATTTTTCGCTGCCGATCGCGTTAACCCGCAATGACGCACCGCTGCGGCGCTTTCACCAAATCGTTAAAGCGTTAAAGCGTTAACATGAAATGACGGATCCCGTTGTCATTCCGCTATGGCTCCTGGTGCTGCTGATACTGGCAGCACTGCCAACACTGATTATCCAGGTGCTTATCCCGCTTTGGCTCAAGGTCTGGAACCGCTGGTCGAAACAGGCCTTCCACGAAGTCAATCCCAGGCTGCAATTGAAGCTATCGCCGTTTACCCTGACTCGTTACCGCGCACTGGCGGATCAGCTAGCCACCGATCCCAGGCTGCTCGAAGCGGCCTCGGCGTTCGCCGAGGAACAGGGCATGACACTCGAGGACGTACGCGCGAGGCTACATAAGATAGCGCTTGAAACTGGCAAGGAGTATGTTGCGCGGGTTTTACCGGGTAGCGATCGGATTTCTCGATGAAGCCTCGCTGGAGAAGGTTAGCAGCGATGACAGCGTTATCTTCATGTCGAATCACCGTACCAATATGGACTACCTGCTGGTTACCTATCTCACCTCGCAACGTACCATGCTGTCATTCGGGGTTGGCGAATGGTCCGGTATTTTTCCGGTACGCCAGCTGATGCGCAGTGCCGGCGGTTATTTTATTCGACGCGCCTCGGATGACTTGCTGTATCGACGGGCACTGGAACGTTACGTGCAGCTGGCAACCGAAGCCAGGGTGCCGCACGCTATTTTTCCCGAGGGCGCGCTGTCGCCCGACGGTGGGCTGCAGCAGGCTCGCTTCGGCCTGTTGAGTTTTGTCACCAAAAATTTCAACCCGGCGACTTCGCCGGACATCGTCGTCATACCTATCGGCACCAACTACGATCGGGTAGCGGAAGACATCAATATGGTCCGCGGCAGCTCGGCCGAATTCAGGTCAAAAGGCAAACGCTTCGTGGTCTGGTCCAGTATCAAGTTCGGCCTGCGAACCCTCTTCGAAATGTTACTGCAGCGCCGATCGTTCGGTTACGCCTGCGCCAATTTCGGACGGCCGGTTTCTTTTCGCGACTGGCTGCGTAGTCACGAGGTCGACTGGCCCGCGCTCGATCGCGCGCAGCGTTACGAGTGGTTGAATCGCTTCGGTAACGAACTCATGGCCAGGGTGCTAGAGCTGATCCCGGTGCCGCCGGTCGCGACGCTCTGCTGGGTGTTACAACAGTCCCCTGCGACGGGATTGGACAAGGCGGCATTACTGGCAAGCTTCAAGGCAGCGATCGCGCAGGCGCGCGCCCGCAACGCCTTTGTCGTACTGGCGCGTTCGAGCGAACAGTTTGCGCTGCAGCAGGCGCTCGAACTGACGTTACTGAGAGGCATGATTCGCTACCGGAGTAACGGCAATTACGTGATCAATCCGGACAAACAGGCGCTGGTTGCCTACTACGCAAAATCGATCGAACACCACCTCGAACCTGCTTGAATCATGACAACCTGGTCAAACCTGGATAGCCGATGGATTTTTGCGAGTGTCCCAGGATTCAACAAGATCGGTAGGTGAAACAGATATCAAATTGACTTCAGCACTTTGCTCAGTATTATGATCACAATACTGAGCAAATGATAAAAACAGTGTAAGGTTATGGCAGCAGGGCAAAGCGGAGTACCGCAATGACAAGCCTGCCGGTAATCATCGCCGGTGGCGGCATCGGCGGTCTGGCCGCAGCGCTCGGGCTCGCTCGCAAGGGCGTTTCCTGCATCGTACTCGAGCGCTCCGCCGAACTAGGTGAAATTGGTGCCGGCATCCAGATCGGACCCAACGCGTTTCACTGTTTCGACTACCTGGGCGTGGGCGACGAGGCACGCGCCAGGGCCGTCTATATCGACAGCCTGCGGCTGATGGACGCCCTGAGCGGCGAACCGATTGCAGCGATTCCACTCGACGATAATTTCCGCCAACGCTTCCGCAATCCCTACGCGGTGGTGCATCGCGCAGACCTGCACGGCGTGCTGCTCGACGCCTGTCACGCCAGTGACCTGGTGGAACTGCGCACCAGCCACGTCGTCGACAGCTACCGACAGGATGCCGCTTCGATACGGGTATTCTGCAAGGACCGGGAAGCGCTCGATGGCCGCGCGCTGATCGGGGCAGACGGCCTGCGTTCTACGATTCGCCAGCAGCTGGTAGGAGACGGCGAACCGCGGGTTTCGGGGCATACTACCTACCGTTCGGTGATCCCGACCGAGCAAATGCCCGAGGATTTGCGCTGGAATGCGGCCACGCTGTGGGCCGGGCCGAAATGCCATATCGTGCACTACCCGCTCAAGGGCTGGAAATTGTTCAACCTGGTAGTGACCTATCACAACGACGTCGAGCAAGCCGTCGCCGGCAAGCCGGTGAGCAAGGACGAGGTGCGCCAGGGCTTCGAACACATCGCGCCGCGGGCACGCCAGATTATCGAAATCGGGGAAGACTGGAAACTCTGGGTGTTGTGCGACCGGGATCCGATTCTCGAATGGGTCGATGGCCGCGTCGCGCTGCTCGGTGACGCCGCGCATCCGATGCTGCAATATTTTGCCCAGGGCGCCTGCATGGCGATGGAAGACGCGGTCTGCCTGAGCCACATGTTCGAGCGCTACGGGGACGATATCGAAACCGCGCTGGATCATTACATGCGACAGCGGCGCGTGCGCACCGCGCGTGTGCAGCTCGATTCACGCCTGATCGGCGAATACATATATCACGCCGACGGCGCTACCGCCGAGGTGCGTAACCACATCATGTCGAACCTGACCCCGGAGCGATGGTTCGACAAGCTCGGCTGGCTCTACGGCGGCACCGGGCTCGACGCCTGAATTATTTACGAGGTACCCATGTCTTTAACCGAAAAACCAACCGATACCCCCGAGCGACTCGCGTTTTACGAAAAGATCGACCAGCAGGCCTATACGCCGCTGTGGGCCGTGTTTTCGGATATCATTACGCCGCAACCGAAAAGCGACTGCCGGCCGCACCTGTGGCGCTTCGAACAGGCGCGCGAATGGTTGCTCGAAGCCGGTGAGCTGATCACCGCGAAGGAAGCCGAACGCCGCGTCCTGATCCTGGAAAACCCGGGCCTGCGAGGTGACTCCAGGATAACGACCTCGCTGTACGCCGGGCTGCAGCTGGTGCTGCCCGGCGAAGTGGCGCCCGCCCATCGCCACAGCCAGTCGGCGCTGCGCTTCGTGCTCGACGGCGGCGGCGCGCATACCAGCGTCAACGGCGAGCGCACCATTATGGAATTCGGTGATTTCGTGATCACCCCGCCCTGGGCCTGGCACGACCACGGTAACGACAGCGACCAGCCGATGATCTGGATGGATGGACTCGATATCCCGGTCGCAAGCTTCTTCGACGCTTCCTTCGCCGAGGGCTACGGCGAGGACGAGCACCCGGTATCGCGTCAGACCGGGGATAGCCTGGCGCGCTATGGTGCCAACATGCTGCCGGTCGATTTCCAGCAACGGGAACTGGCCTCGCCCATCTTCAACTACCCTTACGCGCGCTCGCGCGAGGCGCTCGAAACGATGCAACAGCAGCAGGAATGGGACCCTTGTCACGGCCTGAAGATGCGCTATGTCAACCCGGTGGACGGCGGTTTCGCGATGCCCACGATCTCGCCATTTCTGCAACTGTTGCCGCAGGGATTCAAAACCGCGGCTTACCGCAGCACCGATGCCACGGTATTCGTCGCCACCGAGGGTAGCGGCCGCAGCACCATCGACGGCCAGGAATTTACCTGGGGGCCGCGCGATATATTCGTCGCGCCGAGCTGGAAATGGATCGTCCACCAGGCTGACGACGAGGCGGTGCTGTTCAGCTACTCCGACCGGGTGGCGCAACAGAAACTGGGGTTCTGGCGCGAGCAACGCGAGCCGGCCTGACAACAATGCAACGGAGCAAACCATGACCGAGTATGTCATCGATCCACCCGTCACGCCGTCGGTGGCGGTAACCGATTCCGACGCCCGCTTTCCGGTCCGCCGAGTTTTTTGTGTCGGCCGCAACTACGCCGCGCACGCGCGTGAAATGGGCAAAGACCCCGATCGAGAACCGCCGTTCTTCTTCAGCAAACCGGCGGACGCCGTGGTCGATGACAACGCGACGCTCGCCTACCCCGCGCAAACCGAAAACCTGCACTACGAGGCTGAAATGGTGGTCGCGATTGGCCGCGGCGGTATCGATATCCCAGAGGCGGAAGCGCTGGATCACGTCTGGGGTTACGCTATCGGCAACGAGTTGACTCGGCGCGACCTGCAGCTCGCAGCGCGCGACATGGGTCGCCCCTGGGACTGGGGCAAGGGCTTCGATCACTCGGCCGTGTGCGGTCCGCTGCACCCGGTGTCACGCGTCGGCCACCTGCACCGGGGTTCGATCCGGCTCAGCGTCAACGGCGAGGTGAAGCAGGATGCCGACCTGCAGGATATGATCTGGGGCATTCCGGAGCAGATCTCGATCGTGTCGCGCAGCATGGAACTCAAGCCCGGCGACCTGATTTACAGCGGCACCCCGGCCGGGGTCGGACCGCTGCTGCCCGGTGACGTTTGCGTGGTGGAGATCGAGGGACTCGGCAAGCTCACGACGACGATTGGAGAAGCCCGATGAACCGGCAATCAACCGCGGCAATGGCGTTTACATGAAGAAAGTTCCGCTCGAGAGCATGCCGGGCCACCTGCTGCGGCGCTGCCACCAGATCGGGGTCGCCATTTTTCTCGAAGCCTGCGCCGAATACGACCTGACGCCGCTGCAGTTCGCGGTGCTGCAAACGCTGGTCAACGATGGCGCGCAGGACCAGGTTACGCTGGGAGGCGCCACCGCGATGGACCGCACCTCGATCGCGCTGCTGGTGCGCAACCTCGAACAGCGGGGATTGCTGAAACGCGAGAAATCCAGTCGCGATCAGCGCGCCAAGATCGTCACGATCACCGCGGCGGGCAGGAAATTACTCAAGACGGCTCTGCCGGCGGTCGAATCCGCTCAGCGCCGTATCCTGGCACCGCTGGACCAGGCCGAAGCTGCACGGCTGCTGGAACTGCTGGAAAAACTGGCGGAAAACAATAATGCGCTCAGCCGCGCGCCGGCGCGATCGCAACGGCGCAGCGCCTGAACCGGGTCCATTGACGCTGTTTTAAAAGATACGAATACCCGAAACCTTGACCGATCAGATCGAAAACATCGATTCCAGGTCGTGCTGGGAATAGGCCTTGAAGGCCAGCATGGTGTCGGTTTTCTTGATGCCGTGAATCGTGCCCAGCCGGCTGGTGACCAGTTCGGCGACATCGTCGTTGGTTTTGGTGCGAACGATCGCAACCAGGTCGTAAATGCCGGTCACCGAGTAGACCTCCGATATCTCCGGTATCTCCGCCAGTTGCTCCGCTATCTCGGTTATCTTGTTTTTTTTGACGTTAAAAAGAATGATAAATGTGACCACTGGCTTTTCCTCCACGGATTTTCACTGGCGCTATTATAAGTGTATCGACCGTTCAAACTGTAACGTCGACTGTTTTTTCGACCGTTAGCATCGCCCTCACCTCGTCCGGCACCTTGCGCGCGACCAGCTTTTCGGTCTGCGCGGGATCGGAATAGCCCCAGACCCTCACCTCACTGCCGCTGGCTACCGGCCGCGAATCGTCACCCTTGCTGAATTCGTGCGCCACGACGAACGAGGTATTGCCAAATTTTTGTACGCGCGAGGTCAGCAGCGTCACGTCACCGAAGTACAGCGGCTTCTTGAATTCCATGTTACTGGCTACCAGCGGGCAACCGCGAAATAGCGGGTCGCTATGCGTATTGCCGATCAGGTCGAAGCCCGCCGCCTGCAGCAGCGCGTGGGTCCCGCTATCCATCCAGATGTAGTAATTGGGATTGAATATGATACCGGCGGGATCGCAGTGCGCCCATTCGACCCGGAATCGCTGCGTTGCTGTGAACATTATCTATACCTCGACGTCATCTGTGAATACCAGGCTTCAATCGATCAGCTCCAGCGCCTGGCGCGCCAGCACCGGCGCCAGCGCGCCATAGTCGTAAGCCTTGCGGCTGGAGGCATTACCGTCGACCGCGCGTTTGAGCACGCCCTGCAGAATCGCGGCGAAACGGAAAAAGCCGAACACCAGGTAAAAATTCCAGTCGGGGATACCGGCGAGACCGCGACGCTGGCAATACTCGACCACGTAATCCTGCTCGCTCGGAATACCGAGCGCTAGCCGGTCGCTGTCGCCGAGCCCCGGGATGACGCAATCCCGGTCCATGCGCCACTGCATGCACTGGTAGGCGAGATCCGCGTAGGGGTGCCCCAGCGTCGATAGCTCCCAGTCGAGTAGCGCCCTGGCCCGAGGCCGTGTCGCGTCGAAGACGATGTTATCGATGCGAAAGTCGCCGTGGATCAGGCTCACCATTCCATCGTCGTCCGGGAGATTCTGCGGTAACCATTCGATCAGCCGGTCCATCGCCGGGATCGGATCGATCTCGGAGGCGCGATACTGCCGGCTCCAGCGGCTGACCTGGCGTTCGAAATAGCTGCCGGGCCGACCGAAATCGCCGAGCCCCACGGCCCCGACGTCGACATCGTGCAGCGCCGCCAGCACGCGATTCATCTCGCGGTAAATCGCGGCGCGCTCGGACTTGTCGAGCTCGGGCAGGCAGGGATCCCAGAATATGCGTCCGGGCTCGTAACTCATCAGGTAGAACATGCTGCCGATGACGTCGCGGTCTTCGCACAGGTGCAGCGCTCGCGCCACCGGCACGCCGCTGTCGCGCAGTGCATGAATCACGCGGAACTCGCGGTCGACCGCATGCGCCGACTTCAGCAATTCACCCGGCGGCTGCCGGCGCAGCACGAATTGCCCCGAAGTCGTGGTCAGCAGGTAGGTCGGATTGGACTGGCCGTCGCTGAATTTTTCCAGCTGCTGCAACTCACCGAACTGCGGCAGGTGCAGGGTTAGGTAGCGCTGCAGCGAAGCCTGGTCGAGCTGATCGTCGAGCATCGTGCGCTAGTCCCCGTAGCGCTCGATGATTTGCTTACCCAGCGCCATCCGGTGCACCTGGTCCGGGCCGTCCGCCTGACGGCACCAGCGCGCGTAGTTGAAGGCCTCGGCAAGGAAATAATCCCGGCTCAAACCACCGGCACCGTGCATCTGCATGCAGCGATCGACGATGTTTTGCACCGTCAACGGCACGCTGATCTTGCAGGCCGCGATCATGTCGCGCGCCGCCTGGGCACCGACCTGGTCCATGCGATGACAGGTTTGCTGAATCAGCAGTCGCGCCATCTCGATTTCGGCAAAGCTCTGCGCGATATCCTCGCGTACCGACTGGTGCTGGCCGAGTTTGCGGCCGAAGGTGCTGCGTCGCTGTACCCGCTGACAGGTTATTTCCAGCGCGCGCTGGGCGGCGCCGACCAGGCGCATGCAGTGATGCATGCGGCCGGGACCGAGCCGGCCCTGGGCGATTTCGAAACCGCGCCCGGCGCCAAGCAGGACGTTTTCGGCGGGCACCCTGACCTGGTTGAAATGGATCTCCGCGTGCCCGATCGGGGCATCGTCGTAGCCGAGCGTGGTCAAGGCACGCACCACCTCGACACCGGGCGTATCCCTCGGCACCAGCACCTGGGTTTGCTGCCGATGCCGATCCGGATTCGCGGGATCGGATTTGCCCATGACGATAATGATACGGGTTCGCTGGTTCATCGCGCCGGTGATAAACCACTTGCGACCGTCGAGCAGCCACTCGTCGCCGTCGAGCGTCATGCTCAGCTCGATATTAGTGGCGTCACTGGACGCGACCTGCGGTTCGGTCATCGCGTAACTGGAGCGAATCTCTCCGGCAAGCAGCGGCTCGAGCCATTGTTGCTGCTGTTCCGACGTTGCGTACTTCATCAACACTTCCATGTTGCCGGTATCGGGAGCGCTGCAGTTGAACACCTCGGCCGACCAGAGCACCCGGCCCATGGTTTCCGCCAGCGGGTAATAATCGAGATTTCCGAGGCCGCCGTGCGGGCTGAATTCCCCGTGCGACTCGGGCACGAACAGGTTCCACAGGCCTTCGTCCCTGGCCTTTTGCTTGAGCTCTTCCATCAGCGGCAGCGGCGCGAATCGATCGTCGGCCGCTTCCAGCTCCGCCGCGTAGGCGGCTTCATTGGGATAGACATGCCGCTCCATGAAGGCTGCAAGCTGTTGCTGCAGCCGGCTGGACTTATCGGAGTATTCGAACACCATGAAACACGTCGACCGCAAGTTAATCGTGGCTGGAATTATAAGCGGGAAGCCACGTCATAAATACCCCGCGTCGAACGCTTTTACTGCAGTAAGGGGGTCCCGCATTGCCCGGGACCCCCGCCTGGCGACTGCTTCGTAACTCGCTAGAACGAGATATCGTCTTCTATCGCGGCAATGCCCGCCATGGCGCAGGCATCGTCAGCCTCGCCGTTGGGCGCGCCGGATACGCCGATCGCGCCCACCAGCGAACCGCCGGCATCGATCAGCACGCCGCCGCCCAGCATCAACGCGCCGGAAACGTGCCGCACACCGGATTGCTGTTGTCCCGATTGAGTGGGTGCGACCAGGTCGGAGGTGTTGGTGCGAAAGCTGGTCGCGGTCCAGGCTTTGCGGCGGGCCGTTTCAGGTGTATGCGCCCCGGCATAGCGGTCGCGCAGCATAGCCTGCATATTCCCCATGCGGTCGACCACTGCCACGGTTACCTGGTAACCATCGTCCCGGCACTGCTTCATCGCCGCGTTCACCGCCTTGAGCGCGGTTTCGGGAGTCAATGAGCTGGTGGTAAATAACGCGTGTTCGTCCGCCTTCGCCAGACCCCCTAAAGCGGCCAGGCTCAAACAGGCTACGACAAGTTTCAGGCTCGGTTTCATTAGTCCATCCTCTCGCTATAAAAACACCAAGGATACACCCGGAATGGTCTGGACCGGATCAAACAAACCGGTTTACTTGATCCAAATCAAAAGCCTCTACAGCAGCAGCTATTTGCAATGACCCGACGGATCGGGGGTCTGCCGACAGATCGTTTCTGGGGGATATTAACTCGCTTCGCGTAAGCGATTCTGCGCCAGACGGAACTCTACGGTATCGACGATCTGATCGACCAGTGCCTCCTGGAACCCCTTCTGCGTCGCGATGTTTTTGACCAGCAAATCGACGCGCTCGATAAAGGCCACGCCGTTGTCGAGCGCGCGCGCCGCGGAAGATGGTTTCAACAAACCCTGGGCGGCAGCGGCGTACTTGTGAAACGGCACCAGGTCGTCCTTGTCCGCACCCAGCGCGACGCAAAGCGACGCCACCCAGTCGTAGACATGTCTCGACTCCGAGAGGTCACCGTGCACCGCGGCGCGGATTGGAATCATCTGCTCGCGCTGGATGCAGCGATAGTTACCGGTCAGCAACATGCTCCACTTGGCCATCGGCACGAATATCGAGTCGTGGACCCGCAGCTTGACCGGCAGCGCGATCTCTTCACCGTCGACTTCGAACCTGCTATCCAGGATGTCCTGTTCGAGCTCGCGCAACATCTGCGTGTGTTCATCGCTTTCGAATCGGGCCGCCTTGAAATTGGTCGGCAAGGTCACCTGCAACACGTTGGAGCCTTCCCCGGGTGGGCGGAAAGCCTGCGGATCGGGGCTGCACAGCGTGACCAGCGCAGGATCGAAGGCGTCCCATACACTGGCGTCGGCATAACACTCGCGCAAGGCTTCACAGTCGAGATCGGGAATCCGTCTGAGGTACGGCAGGGGCGGCATATTCATGATCGACATGCAGGGCTTTCCCGCCACGGCGATGCGCTGCAACAGCGAGCGAATCTCTTCGTGCCGATACTGTGGTTCCTGCATTGCCAACGCGACCAGGTCGAAGCGTTCGACATCCACCGCTTGGGGATTGCCGGCGCTGACGCGACTGCTAAGGGCTTTGGAATCTAACATCACCGACTCGTCGCGACCTCGCACCGGCATACGCACGATAATACCGTCGATATTGATTGCGTTTGCCTCGTCCGGCAGGCAGACCAGGTGAACGTTGTGACCCGCAAGGGCCAGCTTGCTAGCCAGCAGGGAGCCGTAGGAGGCGCCCAGGATAAGGATTTCTTTGGTATTGCTCATTTTTCTCGCCGTTTTCGATGATAAAATCGCGGCCTTAAGCACCGCCAGTTCGAATATCTACGGTCGAAACAGCCTTTTGGTTCACTTGCGATAGCTCAGGCGGGCGGAACCAGAACCAGCTTTCCGGTGAAGTTCTTGTCGAGGAAGTCTTGCTGCGCCCGGGCAATTTCGCTCAAAGGATAAGTGCGGGCAACCACCGGCCTGATTTCACCACGTTCGATATAGCCGACCAGGTTTTCAAACACGTTATCCTCCTGGAAAGTGCAGCCGATCAGCGTCAGGTCCTTGAGGTAGAGCGTACGCACGTCCAGTTCGACCAGTGGCCCCGCGATCGCCCCCGCGGTGGCATAACGCCCCCCGCGCCTGAGCACTTCGAGCAGGGCGGGCCAGGCTTCACCGGCAACCAGGTCGACCACCACGTCGATGCTATCGCGCCCGAGTGCCGCGACCAGGTCGGCCTTGCGATCGATGACCCGCTGCGCCCCCAGGGCCTGTACCTCGTCCGCCTTGGCCTGGCTGGCGACGGCGATGACCTCGGCGCCCCGGCGCCGCGCCAGCTGCACCGCGGCCGAGCCGACCCCGCCGGAAGCCCCGGTAATCAACACGCGCTCGGCGCCGACGGCGGCGCGTTGCAGCATGTTTTCGGCGGTCGAATAGGCACAGGGAATCGAGGCCAGCTCCGCATCCGACCAGTCACAATCGACGCGGTAAGTCTCTCTCGACGGCGCCCTGGTGAATTGCGCGAAGGCGCCATCGCATTCGGAGCCGAAGGTCCAGCATTCGAAGGGGCGATAGTCGACGTAGCTGCGCAGCATGTTACGCACGATGACCCGTTCGCCGATGCGCGCGCTATCGACCTGCTCTCCGACCGCGACGATAACGCCGCAGCAGTCCGCACCCTGGATCCTCGGAAAGGTCATCGGCACACCCGACCAGGTCGCATCGGCGTCGTCGACCTCGTCGAAGCCGTCGGCACCGCCCGAATCGGTGGCATCGCTGACTTTTTTCGAGTACCAGCCGATGCGGGTATTGATATCGGTATTGTTGACGCCGGCGGCCGCTACTCGGATCAGCACCTCGTCGGGCCCAACCGCGGGCAGCGCTATGTCTTCGCGATAGTGCAGGGTTTCTAACCCGCCATGTCCGGTGAGCAACACGGCAGCCATCTGTGTCGGTATATTTTCTGTCATTTTTTGCCCCTTACTTGTTACCCAGGCATCAGTTCTGAAATCGTTGATAGGAATGTTGCCAGGTCTGCTTCTACTGCAGAGTCATTTTAAGGCCTGACCAGGCAGCCTGGATTCCGACGCCGGCAGCAATAGCGTCGCGCAGAAGATCGTCACAGCGGCAAATGCCAGAATCTGGAACAGGCGATCGAAGCCCCAGGTGCCGTGCACCCAGCCGATCAGTGGCACAGCCGAGGCCATGACTGAAAAAGTCACCACATAGCGCAGCGCATAGGCTCGGCTGCGCCATTCACTGCGCGCCATGCGGCCGACCAGCACATCGTTGATCGGGATCTGGCCGAACACCGCGAACATGAACGCAATCGCTACCAGCAGCGCGGCGATCCCGCTGAGTTGTGTCATGGTATAGAAAAATACTGCCTGCAGCAGCGCCACCGTAGCGAACACCGCACGGATCGAGTGGCGGTCGACGAGATAACCAATCACAAGTTGCGCCAGCGCCGCCAATGAAAACACCAGGAATGCGTACCAGCCGACACGGGTCGCGGTGCCAGCAAAATCAGACAGACGCTCGGCGAATATTTTTGGCAAAGCGAAGGTCGTGCTCTGAAAAATCAGCCCGCCAAGCGCGGTGGTAAAAAAGATGATTGCAAACACGCGCAACAGCACATGCCGCGGCTTCGCCGCCGGGATAGATTGCCTGGCCGCCAACGGCGTGGGCGCCTCGTTCGCCGCGGCTGAAATTCCAGCCCTGACGAACATCAGGTAAGCGATACCCAGCAAGATGGAGACGATACCCGGGACATAGAATGCGCTACGCCAGCCGGCGTTGTCGATCATAAAGCCGGTTAACAATGCCGCGCTGGCAACCCCCATGTTGCCAAAGATGCCGTTGATGGCGAGCGGTATGCCGGTACGCTCACGGTCATGCACCACCATGGCGAGCCCTACCGGGTGATAAATAGCCGCAAACACGCCGATCAGGGTCAGGCTCGCGGCTATTTCCAGCGGCCCGCTGGCCATACCTGCAAGGATAGAGCTCAGACCGATGCCGATAAAAAAGATGACAATCATGCCCTCCCGGCTCCATTTATCGGCAATCCAGCCCGCCAGGATCGCGCACAAACCAAAGGCAATAAACCCGGGCGTCGCGTAGGGAATCAGCTCGGCATAGCTCATGCCCCACTCGCTGTTCAGACGCAAGGCCGCCACCGACGCAAAGATCAACATGAACAAATGATCGAGAAAATGCCCGACGTTGAGATAAAGAAAATTTAGTTGCTTGCGCTGCATGTTGCTGCCATCAAAGTCGATCCGGCCGGAGTTGAAGTAGTCAAAACCTCGGGGTTGTTGGCGATAAACCTTACCGTATCGCAAAGTCGCGAGCTATCGATTTCGCCTGCCGGGTCAGGTATAGGCCCTGAACAAGTACTCAACCAGGGTTTGCACGAGCTGGTTACCCGAGCTGTCGTTGCTGTAAAGCACGATCGAGTGTTGCGGCAGGTCGGGCAACTGACCACCATGCTCGATTGTCACACGGCTGGAATGAATCGCAGATTCGAGTTCGGCGGTTACGCAAAGATCGGCAGAGGTCATCGCCTCACTGGCAGCGGCGTCGCCCGCAGTGACGATATCCACCCAGTCGATACCGGCATCGTCAAGCGCCTTGGTCACACCGCCCTTGAATGCACAAATCTTGGCAAACCCCAGCGGCAGTGGCCGTTTCTTCCATGCGACCCCAGATTCGGCGCCGGTCCAGACCAACGGCTGGGTAGAAACCACCCGGCCGCCGGGGCTGGGGGTCTTTTCGGTCGTTAACACGATATCCTGCAAACCCTCGTTGAATTCACTCTTCAACGTGTAGGTCTGCGCCGAAGACAGTTTGATCTGAACTCGCGGGTAGTCGCGGCTGAATTCCCGCAGCACGCGGGGGATATGTGGATAGATGACGTCTCCCGGCACCCCGAGCCTGACCAGCCCCTCGTAATCGGGCGAGGTCAGCCGGCCCATCGCCTCGTCGTTCAATGCCAGCATCTGGTTGGCGAAATGCAGTAACTGCTCACCCTCCGAGGTCGGCGTCATACCCTGCGCGGAGCGCTCGAATACGCTGAATCCGAGGCTGTTTTCGAGCCGCTTGATCTGCATGCTGATCGCGGACTGGGTCATGAACAGTCGTGAGGCGGCGCGCGTCATGCTGCCGGCATCGGCAATCGTGACGAAGCTACGCAAGGTGCCGAGGTCGAGGTTACGAAGGCGATTTGCAGTCATCAGTTTTTGTGAATCATCTAATCAATATTATTCGTTTTACTTATACCTCTAGTCTCATCTATAGTCAACATCCGTTAAGTAAACGCATTTATTATTCACATTTATTGATAGGAGCTACCATGACTACTTACACCGAAAAATGCTCCCGGAGCATCGTTGGAC
>CAMYON010000046.1 GCA_947260025.1 uncultured Gammaproteobacteria bacterium | reverse complement strand
CGCCTGCTCGAGGAAATGCCGCGTAAGCAGATCATCGACCAGTCGTTGAGTTCGCGTGGCGCGTTGATCAAGGTAGCGGATCTCGACGAGGCGGCCGACATCGCCAATTTCATCGCCCCCGAGCATCTCGAACTATCGGTCGAAAACGCACAGGAAATGGCGCGTTCGATTCGCCATGCCGGCGCCATATTTCTCGGTCGGCATACCGCCGAAGCCCTGGGCGATTACTGTGCCGGCCCCAATCACGTGCTGCCGACTTCGCGCACTGCGCGCTTTTCATCACCGCTTGGCGTTTACGATTTCCAGAAGCGTTCCAGCCTGATCGGTTGCTCAACACAGGGCGCGTCCGAACTTGGCAAGATTGCTTCGACCCTGGCGCGCGGCGAGGGTCTGGTCGCACACGCCCGCTCCGCCGAAAACCGGATCAAGCCCGACGGCGGCTAGAGCTGAAAGTCCGTCGTATCTGCAACAGCAACCTGGTCTTCAAGTTTTGCGATTGATAATCTCGCCGGCGCGATAAACGCCCTCGGTTTCAAAGCTGAAGCCCTTTGATTCGCCGCAATGAGCGATAGATCCCGAACAGATCAAAAAATAATCTACCTCGTCACAATTTACGTTGTTTTTAAAGACTTTTCCGGCATATGGGAATATAATCCCACGATATTTCGGGTTCGATCGTTGCACAAATGGCTGGAAAGTAACGATTTTATCGAGATGGCGACGACTGATAGCCGGTGAAACGGGGATTTACGTGGTGAAATTAAGTAACTTAGGTTAGAAATTTCGTTAAGATGCAAGAAACCTTACGCAATTCGCTGAGAAAGATCCTGACGGCCATCGTCCGCACCCTGCTGCGCAACGGCCTGTCTTACGGTGAATTCGATCAAATCGCGCGCAAGTGTTTCGTCGATGTCGCGTTCCGCGATTTTTCCCCGGAAAAAAAGAAGCAGACGGTTTCGAATGTCGCTATTTTGACCGGATTGAACCGCAAGGAAGTCAAAAAGTTGCACGAGCTCCATGCCGATCAGAGCGACGTCGGCGCTAAGCAGTATAACCGTGTCGTCAGGGTAATCGGTGGCTGGATCAACGATCCCCGTTTTTTGCGCAAGGACGGCAATCCGAGCGATCTGGATTACGATGGCGAGCGATCATTCAGCGAGCTGGTTAAACAGTACAGCGGCGACATGCCGGTGGCGGCGATGCAGAAGGTCCTGACCGGCTCGGGCAATATCAAGTTTACCGACGACAACAAGGTACGCCTGCTCAGCCACGCTTACCTGCCGTCCGACGATCCGGTGGAAAAGCTGACCATCCTCGGGAGCGACACCAGCCAGCTGATCGAGACCATCGATTTCAACCTGACCGCGCCGGAAGAGGATCTGCGGTTTCAGCGCAAGGCTTCGAATCCCCAGGTCGATCCAGAATCGATCCCGGAAATCAAACAGTTTTTACAACGCAAGGGCCAGGCTTTTCTGGAAGAGGTCGACCTTTACCTGACCCAACATGAATCGAGTGATGACTCGGGTGTGGAACTTAGCGTCAGCGTGTTCTATCACGAGTCCGAAGGTGAAAACCAGGAAGACGAGAAATGAAATTACAGGAACTGAGACGTTATTTATCTCATGGCCTATGGCCGATGGCTATAGCCAGCAGCGTGTTTCTTGCCGCTTGCGGCGGTAGTGGCGGCGGTGGCGGTTCGACGCAAACCGCGGGTATCGGCGGTACCGGCATCGTGGCGGGCAAAGTCACAGGCTTCGGCAGTATTTTTGTCAACGGTAAAAAATTCGAAACGGATCAAAGCCGGTTTATTGTCGATGGGGAAAATTTCCCGGATCAAAGTTCCGCAAATTTGCAGGTGGGCATGTACGTCCAGCTCAGAGTTGAAACTCAGAACGGCAACTTAGGCACTGAAGCGCTTGAAGTCTTCTATGACGACGAGGTCCAGGGGCCGGTTGCCGCAACACCGGTCTCCAGCCCGGACGGCACGCAGAAAACTTTCACGGTGTTTGGTCAAACGATAACCATCGATGATATCGGCACACTATTCAAGGCTGCGCCCGCCAAACCGAATTTTAGTTTCGATACGATTAGCGCCAACGACGTGGTTGAAATTAGCGGTTTTCGCACCTCGACTAACACTGTTACAGCGACTTATGTCGAATTTAAGGAGTTTCTCGATCCGGGTAACAGCGAGGTTGAGTTGCGCGGCATCGTTACTGGATACATTCCTGGGTCACCGGAAACTTTTGGGATCGTCTCTGCCCCGGGAATCACCATCACCGCAAATGGCTCAGAAATCAGGGATCCCCAAAGTCTTGTGCTGCAGAATGGTCTCTTTGTAGAGATCGAGGGAACTTATGTAAATGCTACCTCGGTGCTGGCAACGGAGATCGAGGAAGAGGATGAGGACTTCGGTGAGGACATCGACGAAATCAGTCTTCAGGGAATCGTTTCGGATATCGCTAGTGGTATTTCTAACTTCCTGCTCGACAACCAGCGAGTCGATGCCAGTGGGATTCCGGGTTTAACGCTAACGGATGGTATGAATATCGAAGTCGAGGGTGAGATTGTCAACGGCAAGCTGATTGCTGACGAAGTCGAGATCGAGGAAGAAGAGACCAAGCTCCGATCCTACGTGGACACGGTCGGCGTCAATAGTTTTGAAGTGTATTATCCGGCAACGAGCGGCCCAACAACTATAACCGTACATGTTGATAGCCAGACCTATTTCGAGGATGCGACAGGTACTGCTACGCCGCCTTTCTCAATCGGTGATTTGACCCCGGGATTGGTGGATTACGTCCGGATAGAGGGCACGGAAGTTGCCAACGACGAAGTTCTGGCAACCATTGTCAAGCGAACCAACCCGGAGGATAAACTCGAGCTCGAGGGTGAAGTTGACGGCTTCAATCTAGTCGGAGGAAATGGCACGATTACCATCCTGGGAATTCAATATCAACTCGATAGTGTTATCACTTCCTACGAGCCTGATCCGCCTGATATTCAAACGGGTGACTTCGTGGAAATAGAAGATGACGATGATCCGTTTCCGAATGAGGCCGACGGTATTGCAGACGAGGTCGAAGAAGAATAGTTTTACTCTGCAATAGGGTTAGGTTTAGAAGATTCAGTATCTATCTCGCCAAACTTGAGGCTTCGAAGGGGTCAGAGCAAAATAATCGGTGAATATCGAGACAGAAGATGAAGCTCGGCGATAATTTTGGTCTGACCCCAACCGTCCCAGCGTTTGGAAAGCCGGGGTCAGACCAAAAACTTCGCCGCCATTTTCCTACTGGCTCGATGCTACCGAAGTTTTTGCTCTGACCCCCTCGAAGCCACCCTGGAACCTTGCCGCTCAAAGATCCCCGCTTGCGCGGGGATGACCCAAAGACCGTTATTGCGGTCTTTGGGTCACTTTCATGTCGAGGGTCAGTTTCTGCGTACCCCGATAAATCGTGACCTGGATCTGCTCGCCGGGGTTATGCCGGGTGATCTGGTCGAGCAGGTCGCGGATGCCGCGCACCGGGTTACCGTTGACCCCGACCACGATATCCCCGGCTCGAATGCCCGCTACGTCCGCCGGGCTATTGACGAAAACCCCGACGATCAGCGCTCCCTTGATGCCGGGGTCCCCGGTAGCCTGCGCCGCTCGCGCACTGAGCTCGGTGCCCTCGACGCCGAGCCAGCCCCGCGTTACTTCGCCGAACTCGATAATCTGTTGCATGATATCGAGCGCCAGCGAGATCGGTATCGCGAAGCCGATCCCCTGCGCCCCTACCGTCTGGCTGAAGATCGCCGTATTGATACCAATCAGCTCGCCACGTGCATTGACCAGCGCGCCGCCCGAGTTTCCGGGGTTGATCGCGGCGTCGGTCTGGATGAAGTTTTCGAAGGTGTTGAGCCCGATGCGGTTGCGTCCGGTGGCGCTGACAATACCCATGGTGACGGTCTGTCCGACGTTCAGCGGGTTGCCGATGGCCAGCACCACGTCGCCGACGCGCAATGCGTTCGAATCGGCGATCTCAATGCCTGTCAATCCGCTCATCGGGATCTGCAGTATGGCGATATCGGTATCGCGATCCTCGCCGATCAACACCGCCTGGCTGCCGCGCCCGTCAGCCAGTGAAATCAGGATTTCGTCGGCGCCGTCGACGACGTGTTGATTGGTCAGAATATACCCCTCGGAGCCGATTATGACCCCGGAACCGAGGTTGGTTTCGCTATGGCTGCGTTGGCGACGTTCGAGCTGATCGCCGAAGAACTGACTGAACACCGGGTCATCGAGCAGCGGGTGCGGTTTTTCCTTGACCGTTTTCGATGTATAAATCGTGACCACCGACGAGACTGACGAAGCCACCGCGTCGGCGTACGAAAAAACCGGGCTGCGGGAACCGGCGTCCGATGTCGATTGCCGATACGGGTCGTTAGCGGACAGGAACGCGAGGATTTCGTCCTTACTCTTGTCGGTTACGGCGAACAGGTACAGCACGGCAAGCGCCAGGCCGATCAGGCCAAACTGAAAAATAAACCCGGCAACTTTGATTAGTTTCATCGCCCGATAGTATCATAGCGCCCAGGCCACCGGATTAACTGAAATGCAACTAGAACAGCTCTGCGAATTCTGCGACGAATACCTGAAAACGGGCGAGTTCAGCGACTATTGTCCGAACGGCCTGCAGGTCGAGGCGAACTCCCGGGTCGAGCACATCGTTTGCGGGGTAACCGCCAGCCAGGCGCTGATCGAAGCGGCGATCGAGCAGGGCGCGGACACGATACTGGTGCATCACGGTTACTTCTGGAAAGGCGAGGCGCAAACGCTTACCGGTATCAAGGGCCGGCGCATCGCCAGCCTGATACGCAATAATATCAACCTGCTGGCTTACCACCTGCCGCTGGACGCGCATCCCGAAGTTGGCAACAACGTGCAGCTGGCCGCCGTTATGGACTGGCAAATCGAGTCCAGCTGCGGTGAGCAGGACCTGGTGTTGACCGGCCGTGCGACGCATCCGCAAACGCTGCAGGAACTGACCGCGGCCATCGAGGCCCGGCTCGATACCCGGGCGCTGGCGATTAGCGCCGGCGACCACGAGGTCAAGCGGCTGGCGTGGTGCACCGGCGCCGCGCAGGGCTTTATCGAGGCCGCCGCCGAGCAGGGCGTCGATGCGTTTATCAGCGGCGAAGTTTCGGAACCAACCTTCCACCTGGCGCGTGAACTAGGGGTTCATTACATCGCCGCTGGACACCATGCGACCGAGCGTTACGGAGTGCAGGCCCTGGCCGCCGAAATCGCCAGGCGATTCGAGATCAGGCAGCAATTTATCGATATCCCCAATCCGGTTTAATGCAGGCTATTAAATGTTGAAAAAAACCCCGATAAATCCTTGCTTTAGCATGAATGCTCTCGACGAAAAAGTTAAAGTAAGCTATGCTAGCGGCCGATTTTTCTTGACCGGGAAAAGGCCTCGCGGACCGCAAGTTTGGCAACCTGCGACAGGTCGTTTCTTTTTGGAATTCCAACTAACTGGGTAGTTACTCGAATGTCTTCAGAAGTTGATAACAGTCGCAGGCGATTCCTGACTGCGGGCACGATGGTCGTTGGCGCAGTCGGCATGGCCGCGGTTGCCGTGCCATTCTTAAAAACCTGGTCTCCCAGCGCCCGGGCCAAGACCGCCGGTGCGCCGGTCGAGGCCAATATCGGCAAGCTGCAGCCAGGCCAGCTGATCATCGTCAAGTGGCGCGGCAAGCCGGTATGGGTCGTGCGCCGTGACGAAAAAGCGTTGGGCACACTGGAAAAAGTTGTCGACGAGTTGCGTGATGTCGAATCCGATGAGAGCCTGCAGCCCGAGTATGCCAAGAACTGGCACCGCTCGCGCAAAAAGGAATTTCTGATTATGGAGGGTATTTGTACTCACCTCGGCTGTTCGCCGACCTATCGGCCCGAAATTACTTCGGATTTCCAGGGTGGTTTCTTTTGCCCCTGCCATGGTTCGAAGTTCGATTTCGCCGGACGCGTCTACCAGGGCGTGCCGGCACCGACTAATCTGACCATCCCACCGCACTATTTCGTGAGTGACGATGTGATACTGATTGGTGAGGATGGAGTAGCATAATGAGTGAAAAACAAACAGGCACGGGCTTACTGGGCTGGATCGACGCGCGTTTCCCGCTGACCAAGATGTACGAGGAGCATCTCGGCAAGTACTACGCCCCCAAAAATTTCAACTTCTGGTACTTCTTCGGCTCGCTGGCTCTACTGGTGCTGGTACTCCAGATCGTGACCGGCATTTTCCTGACCATGCATTACAAGCCGGACGGTGATCTGGCGTTCGCTTCGGTGGAATACATCATGCGCGATGTCGACTGGGGCTGGTTGATTCGCTACCTGCATTCCACCGGTGCGTCGGCCTTCTTCGTCGTGGTTTACCTGCACATGTTCCGTGCGCTGATCTACGGTTCCTACCAGAGACCGCGCGAGCTGATCTGGATCTTCGGCATGTTCATCTTTCTCGCCCTGATGGCCGAGGCTTTCATGGGCTACCTGTTGCCCTGGGGGCAGATGTCCTACTGGGGTGCCCAGGTCATCATCTCGCTGTTCGGCGCCATCCCGATAGTGGGTGACGAGCTGACCCTGTGGATTCGCGGCGACTTCGTGATTTCAGACGCAACCCTGAACCGGTTCTTCGCGCTGCACGTGATCGCGGTGCCGTTAGTGCTGCTAATGCTGGTGGTGATGCATATCATCGCGCTGCATGAAGTCGGGTCGAATAATCCCGATGGTGTCGACATCAAGAAGAACAAGGACGAAAACGGCATCCCGCTCGACGGCATTCCGTTCCACCCGTACTACACGGTCAAGGATATTGTCGGCGTCGTCGTGTTCCTGATTCTGTTCAGCGTGGTGGTGTTTTTCATGCCGGAGATGGGCGGTTATTTCCTCGAATACGCCAATTTCGTGCCGGCCGATCAGTTCAAGACGCCCGAGCATATCGCGCCGGTGTGGTATTTCACGCCATTTTACGCGATCCTGCGTGCCGTCCCGGACAAGCTAATGGGAGTCATCGCGATGTTTGCGGCGATTGCCGTGCTGTTTTTCATGCCGTGGATCGATCGTGGCAAAGTCAGGTCGGTACGCTATCGTTCGGGCGCCTTCAAGCTGTTGCTGGTTATGCTCGTGGTCAGCTTCATCGGGCTGGGCTACCTCGGTGCCTTGCCGGCTACCGAAACCCGTACCCTGTTCGCCAGACTGTTCAGCGTCGGTTACTTTGGATTCTTCGTCGGTCTCTGGTGGATCAGCAAAAATGAAAACACCAAACCGGTTCCAGAGAGGGTGCAATAATGAGAGCGATGTTAATTATTGTGGCGGGCCTGCTGTTGCCTGCGGTGGCCTGGGGTGCTGGTGGAGGACCTACCTATCCCGACGACAGGATCGAAATCGACTGGGATGACAAGGCAGCGATGCAGCGCGGTGCGCGCACCTTCGTCAATTATTGCCTGAGTTGTCATTCGGCTGCCTATGCGCGTTTTAACCGCGTCGGGCAGGATCTCGGAATTCCGGATGACGTGGTGCGGGATAACCTTATATTCACCACTGACATGAACGGTGAAAAAACCAAGGTTGGCGCCCTGATGAAAACCACGATGACCTCGCAATACGCGGAGCAGGCTTTCGGCATTACGCCGCCTGACCTGTCGCTGGTGGCGCGCTCGCGCGGCGTCAACTGGCTGTATAACTATCTGCGAGGATTCTACGTCGACGAAAGCCGGGAAGGCCTGGGCGTCAACAATGGCGTTTTCGCCAACGTCGGCATGCCGCACGTGCTGGCGGAGCTGCAGGGATTGCAGAAGCCGCAATACAATACGGTGACAGATTCCCACGGTAACGAGCAAGAGGTCATCGTCGGGTTCGAGTTGGTGAAAGCCGGCTCGATGACGCAATCCGAGTATGATCAAACTATACACGACCTGGTGGCCTTCCTGGATTATCTGGCCGAGCCCTACAAGCAAACCCGCAAGAACGTGGGCACCGGTGTTATTATTTTTCTGTTCTTCTTCCTGATTCTGGCGTACGCGCTCAAGAAAGAATACTGGAAGGACGTTCACTGACCTGAGACCCTAAATTATGTCTGTAGTGGCGAATCGCCGATCGGTGATGAGTTGCTTTTCTTCCCCGACCGACCCCGAATGTCATCGTGCGCGCATTGTGCTCGCGGAAAAAGACATCACGGTCGAAATCCACGATGTAGATACCAACAATCTACCGGAAGATCTGCTCGACTTGAATCCCTATGCAACCGTGCCAACCATGGTCGATCGCGACCTGGTTTTATATAACGCCCGCGTTTTGATCGAATATCTCGACGAGCGTTTTCCGCACCCGCCCTTGATGCCGGTAGACCCAGTATCGCGCGCCAAGAGCCGATTAGCGCTGTTTCGCATCGAGAGCGACTGGTTCAGTCTGCTGCCCGATATCGAGCGGGGTACCGAAAAACGCAAGGCGCAGGCCAAGAAAGCATTGACCGAGAGCCTGGTCAACTCTTCCGAAGTGTTCGGCGCGATGCCGTACTTTCTGTCGAGTGAATTCAGCCTGCTGGACTGCAGCATTGCCCCGATTCTATGGCGCCTGCCTTACTACGGTATCGAATTGCCAAGCTCGACCAAGCAGATTACCGCCTACATGAAACGAGTGTTTTCACGGCCCTCGTTTCAGGCCAGCCTGTCCGAGCAAGAGCGCGACATGGTCGCCTGAGAGCCGCGCGCGAAATGACGTCCAGCAAGCCTTACCTGGTCCGGGCGCTTTACGAATGGATCCTGGACAACGACACGACCCCTTATATCCTGGTCGACACCAGCAGCGACCAGGTATTGATTCCGGCCGGTATCGCTAACGACGGCAAGGTCGTACTGAACCTGGCGCCGCAGGCGATACAGAACCTCGAGATGACAAACGATCACGTTTCCTTCTCGGCGCGTTTTAACGGTGTCGCCGAAGATATTTATTGCCCGATTGCATCCTTGATGGCGATTTATGCGCGTGAAAATGGCGAAGGCATGATGTTTCCCGTCGAAGAGGCCGAAACCGATACCGAAACCGATTCGGACAAGCCCGGCGACGACAAGCCCAGGGGCCCCACGCTCAAGGTTATAAAATAAGGTTTGTAATCCGGGGCTCTAGTTACTCGGCGTAAAACGCGTTCCGGATCCAGTTGATCCGGTCGCTGCCATCGGGCTGGCGCTGTACCAGGAAGGCGTCGAATCGCAGCGGCAGGTTGGCAAGTTGTCTATGTCCGGCGATGTAGAACAACGCCGTCTTGATAATCTTGCGCCGTTTGGTCAGGGGGATGGCATTGGCGGCGCCGCCGTAGCTCATCGATTTGCGAAACTTGACCTCGATGAAGCAGATGAATTCGCCTTCCTGCATGATCAGATCGATCTCGCCGCAACGGCAGGAATAATTATGCTGTAGCAGGCGCAGACCCCGCCTTTGCAGGTGCTTTAGTGCCTGGTTTTCGTAGCGCAGTCCCTTGCGATTACTCATGTTTACATCCTTATGGTGGTAACCCCGTGGATAGTTTCTGCAGCTTGGGCGTTTCCAGCAGCTTGGCGCGCCCGTTTTTGTAGGTGGCCATCAGCAACGAGCGTTTGATCCGGCCGTTTTTATCGACCGTCAATTCGCCGGTATTGTGAGTCAACGATTCTTCGGGATTGATCATCAGGCGCCGCAGTGATGGAATCATCCGGTAAGCGTCTATACCCAGCGCGAACAGGCGACTGAAACGCTGGCTCGAGTCGGGCCAAAGGCGGCTGATTTGCTTGTGATCCGGATTATTGCGATTGTTGAGCATCCACGGAATATCGACAAACAATATCTCGTTCAGGTCGCGGTCGTCATCAGGATTGCCGGAGCTGGAGGAAATATGCGAAGTTGCGTATACCGGCAGATCCTGGGCGTGATGAAACTTGAGTTGAGGCTTGATCAGGCGCGCCTGGCGCGAGTTAGCCGCGATAAAAATCATATCGACATCCTGGCGCCGGCGGGCATCGAATTGAACCTGCTGCTTGATCACCTGCTGCAGAATGCTCTTGCGTTGGTTGCTGGTAGTCAGGTTTAACAGGTTCTTGATCGCGGCCGAGTAGTCATTGGCTTTCGACGGGTACACGGTGCTGCCGACCACGTGGCCACCGAGGGACTCGAAGCGCCTGGAAAATGCGCGCTGCAGTCGGTAACCCCATTCGGTGTCGGGTACCAGTACGATCGCATGGTGCTTGTCCTGGGCGAGGGCATAGTCGGCAATTTGTTCGGCCTCGTCTTCGGGGCTTAATCCGAACTGGTAAAGATTCAGGCTGGCCTCGTCTTCGTCGTTACCATAATTCAGGGTCAAGGTCGGAACCTGGAGTTCTTCGCGCTGCTGCAGCAAATCGATCAAATCCTTGCTGATGGGGCCGACGATGAAATCGGCACCGTTTTGAATCGCCTGTTCATACTGCAGGCTGAACTCGGCAGGATCGGTGCTGGCGTTGATGATCTCGAGATCGGCGACCTGGTCGGGATCCTGGTAATAGGCATATAGGAAACCGTTTTGAATCGCCTCTGCAACCTTCTCGAGGCGGCCGGAAAAGGGCAGCATCAGCGCGATACGGCCAGGGTTAATAAAAATTCGCTTGCTTTCCTCGAGCAGGTTAATTGCATAACTCGGGGCAGCCGCATGGTCGCCGTAGCGCTGGTACCATTGGTCGATCCAGGGTTCCATCTTGACCGGCAGCATGTTGGAGCGACGCGTAATCAGGTTCAGTTCGAGCCAGCCGCGCACCTCCTGGGTTTGCTGCTCCGCTAACGCACGAATCATCGCCGATTCGGTAATGCGATTCAGCGCGGCCCAGATAAAATCATGGTTCTTTTCCAATTCCTGGGGCGTCTTCAGATACTGGCCAATTTGCATGCGCAGTTTGGCGCTTTCCAGCGGCTTGCCGATGGCGAGCACGCCGCGCGAACGAAAGTTGAGCGCCAGCGCCTTGAATTGGTAATCGATGATTTCATCGATTTCGGGCAGGGCCAGCAATCCCTGGTAAATTTTCCCCTCGCCGAGGTAACCGCCGGCCTGGATTATCTGCTTGTATTTCAAATCCTGCTGCAGAATATCCTGCTCGCCGAGCCCGGCGAAAAAGGGGTCGATCTCATCATAGAGCCCGCCGTAGTAGTACATCAGCGCAACCTTTATCAGAAAAGCGGAGCGCTCCGGTTGTACGCTGGATCGTGATAGCCGGTCGTACAGCACCGCGGCCTCCAGCCATTGTTCGCTGGTCTCGTACTGGAAGGCCTGAATAATGTCTTCTTCGGTCGGCGTCAATACCCCGACGTCGGCGTCGGGATCGACGCTGATCCTGGCGGGGTCGGTACCGTCTAGCGGACCCTTGCGCGGCCCCGATTCGCAAGCGGCGAGCCCCAGGGTCAGCGCTAGCAATAGCAGAAGTGAACGTGTCAGTTGCATCGCGGATTCAGTGTGATTTCAGGCGGAGGTCAGGCGGTTTTTACGAGAGGCATATAGTGTACACTCTTTTGAATGAGCGGCGTACTCTATATTGTGGCAACCCCGATCGGGAACCTCGACGACATCAGCCTGCGCGCGATCGCGACGCTGAAGACCGTGGACCTGATTGCGGCCGAAGATACGCGTCACAGCCGGCAATTGCTGAATCATCTGGGCATCGATACTCGCATGATTTCATGTCACGAGCACAATGAAAACGCTCGCAGCGTCGAAATACTGGAACAGCTTGCCGCGGGTCACGACGTGGCGTTGATATCCGATGCCGGCACGCCATTGATCTCCGATCCCGGCTACCGACTGCTGCGCGCGGTGCAGGAGCAGGGAATACGGGTTTCCCCGATACCCGGGGCCAACAGTGCGATCGCGGCGCTGTGCGCCGCGGGATTGCCCACCGAGCGGTTTCATTTCGTCGGGTTTCTGTCATCCAGGGCCACCGAGCGGGGCAAACAGCTGCAAGACCTGTCCGAGCTGACGGGGACGCTGGTGATTTTCGAGTCCAGTCATCGCATCCAGCGCCTGCTCGAACAGGTGGCGCGGGTTTTCCCGCAAAATCCATGCGTACTGGCCAAGGAGCTGACCAAGCTGCATGAACAATTCCTGCGCGGCCGCGCGGCTGAACTGCTGCAGTGTTTTGAACGGGACAGCAAGTTGCACAAGGGCGAGTTTGTTTTACTGATCGATAATTCGGCAGCCAGTGAAGACTCCGGGCTGAACAGTGACGACGTCGACTTGCTGCGGATTCTACTCGACGAAGTTTCCGTCAAAATGGCGGTAAAAATTGCCATGCGTTTGACGGGGAAAAAGAAAAACCAAATTTATCAACAAGCCCTGCAACTGGCCGAGGAAAATAAATCGGAACCCGGCGACAGCGCTTAGCCTGGCGCTAAGTCGTTGATATTCATAGGGCTATTTTGATATTCCGCGGTGCTGCATGGCGCCGTTCGATGACGCCCAGGCAAGTGCCTGGCTGCATTACGCACCAAGTTGGTCAATTTCTTGCATAGCAAATAAATATCGTATTGAATGGGCGTCGAATTCTGACGTCCGTGGCGCTGGCGCATGGCAGGGACGGCTTATACCTGCATTAATTTATTTTGCGAACGAAATTAAAAAGCCATCGTCTAAATTTTTACTATGCTTAAGCATAGTCACACTAACAATGTAGTGATTAACTCCATCAGGCGGCGCCTGATCAATATGAAGCGATTCAAGGGGTGCCGATCCTGATCCGATTTGAGGAAGAGGTAGCCCAAATGAGCATTTTCGAAAGTTATCAGCAGCGATTCGATCAACACCTGCAGGAAGAGTATTCATTGCAGGAGTACCTCGATTTGTGCAAGCAAGACCACCTGGTTTATGCGACCGCGGCGGAGCGTATGCTGGCCGCGATCGGTGAGCCGGAACTGGTGGATACCTCGCAGGATTCCCGGCTCAGCCGAATCTTTTCGAACAAGCTGATTGCACGTTATCCGGCCTTTTCCGAATTCTACGGTATGGAGGAGGCGATCGAGCAAATCGTCTCTTATTTCAAGCACGCGGCGCAGGGCCTCGAAGAAAAGAAACAGATTCTTTACCTGCTCGGCCCGGTCGGCGGCGGCAAGTCCTCGCTGGCCGATCGCCTCAAGGTGCTGATGGAAAAAAAGCCGATTTACGCGATCAAGGATTCCCCGGTGTTCGAATCGCCGTTGGGATTGTTCGATGTCAACGAGGACGGGGAAATCCTGGAACAGGACTACGGTATCGCCAGGCGTTACCTGACGAAAATCATGTCACCCTGGGCGGTCAAGCGCCTCAACGAATACGGGGGCGATATCACCAAGTTCAAGGTGGTCAAGATCCAGCCCTCGATTCTGAACCAGGTCGCCATCGCCAAAACCGAGCCCGGCGATGAAAACAACCAGGATATCTCGGCGCTGGTCGGCAAGGTCGACATCCGCATGCTCGAACATTATGCGCAAAACGATGCCGACGCCTACAGCTACTCTGGCGCCCTGTGCCGTGCCAACCAGGGATTGATGGAATTCGTCGAAATGTTCAAGGCGCCGATCAAGGTGCTGCACCCGTTGCTGACAGCTACCCAGGAAGGTAATTACAACGGCACCGAGGGGCTTTCGGCGTTGCCCTTCGAGGGCACTATCCTGGCGCATTCCAACGAGTCGGAATGGCAGTCGTTTCGGAACAACAAGAACAACGAGGCCTTCCTCGACCGGGTCTATATCGTCAAGGTGCCCTACTGCCTGCGGGTTTCCGAGGAAATCAATATCTATGACAAGCTGTTGTACAACAGCTCGTTGTCAAAAGCGCCCTGCGCGCCGAGCACCCTCGAAATGCTGGCGCAGTTCAGCGTGTTGTCGCGCCTGGTGACGCCGGAGAATTCCAGCATCTACTCGAAGATGCGGGTGTACGATGGTGAAAGCCTCAAGGATACCGACCCCAAGGCGAAGTCCTACCAGGAGTACCGCGACTACGCCGGTGTCGACGAGGGCATGCGTGGGCTTTCTACCCGCTTCGCTTTCAAGATTCTTTCGCGGGTTTTCAATTTCGATCAGACCGAGGTCGCGGCCAACCCGGTGCACCTGCTCTACGTGCTCGAGCAGCAAATTGCGCGTGAGCAGTTCCCGCAGGACGTACATGACCGCTACCTCGAGCATATCAAGGGCTTCCTGGTGCCCAACTATGTCGAATTCATCGGCAAGGAAATTCAGACTTCTTACCTCGAATCCTACTCGGAATACGGGCAGAATATTTTCGATCGTTACGTCACCTATGCCGATTTCTGGATCCAGGACCAGGAGTACCGCGATCCCGAGACCGGGGAAAACTTCGGACGAGCGTCGCTCAACGAAGAGCTCGAGAAAATCGAAAAACCGGCTGGTATCTCCAATCCCAAGGATTTTCGTAACGAGGTCGTTAATTTCGTGTTAAGGGCACGTGCGCAAAATGAAGGCAATAACCCCGAATGGGTCAGCTACGAAAAACTGCGTACCGTGATCGAAAAGAAAATGTTTTCCAACACCGAGGAATTGTTACCGGTGATCTCGTTTAGCGCCAAGGCCTCCGAGGAAGATGAAAAGAAACACGCCAACTTTGTTTCACGCATGGTCGAAAAGGGCTATACCGAGAAACAGGTGCGCCTGCTGTGCGAATGGTACCTGCGTGTCAGAAAAGCATCTTAAGCGAGTCGATGGCAGCCTGGTGAATTGATATGGCACAACTCATCGATCGACGCCCGAATGCGAAAGGTAAAAGCACGGTAAACCGTCAAAGGTTTCTCCGACGCTACAAGACGCAGATCAAAAAGGCCATCTCGGAGCAGATCTCGGAGCGCTCGATCACCAATGTCGACAGCGGTGAGAGCGTTTCGATTCCGACGCGCGACATTACCGAGCCCACTTTTCGCAACGACCAGGGCGGGGTACGGGAAGGGGTTTACCCCGGTAACAAGGAATTCGCGCGGGGCGACAAGATCAAGCGCCCGCCGGGTGGGGCTGGCGGTAAGGGAGATCGCGCCAGCGACAGCGGCGAAGGCGAGGACGATTTCGTTTTCGAGATCTCGAAGGACGAATACCTCGATATGCTGTTCGACGATCTCGAACTGCCCAACCTGCAGAAAAACCAGCTCAGTAAAATGACCAAGAGCAAGTCGGTGCGCGCCGGATTCACCAACGATGGCGTGCCGACGAATATCAATATCGTGCGCTCGCTCAGGTCGGCCCTGTCACGACGCGTGGCGATGGGTGCGGAACCGAGGCGGCGTTTACATGAACTCGAGGCCGAGTTATTAGGGTTGCAGCAGGAAGTCGGTGGCGACGAAAACAGGCGTCGCGAGCTGGAAGGTGAAATCGAGGCTTTGCGCAACCGGATCAAAAAAATACCCTTTATCGACACCTTCGATCTGCGTTTCAACAATTTCGTGCAGCGCCCCGAACCCACTTCGCAGGCGGTCATGTTCTGCCTGATGGACGTATCGGGATCGATGGACCAGGAGACCAAGGATATCGCCAAGCGTTTTTATATCCTGTTGTACCTGTTCCTGACGCGCAGCTACCGCGACGTGGACGTGGTTTATATTCGCCATCACACCCAGGCCAAGGAAGTCGATGAAGAGGAATTTTTCTATTCGCGCGAGACCGGCGGCACCATCGTATCCAGCGCGCTGGAAATGACCCGCGATATCATCGCGCAACGCTACCCGCCTTCCGACTGGAATATCTACGCGGCGCAGGCTTCCGACGGCGACAACTGGAACGACGATTCGCCAGTTTGCGAGCAAATCCTGGCGCAGCAGTTGCTACCCCAGTTGCGCTACTATGCCTACGTCGAAATAACCCGTCGTGAACACCAGGGCCTGTGGTCGCATTATGAAAACCTGCTCGCGAAGCACGACAACTTTGCGATGCAGCATATTCGCGAATACGAGGATATCTACCCGGTATTCCGTGAGTTTTTCAGGAAGCAAACCCAATGAGCGAACCGATTTCGACCGGCGCCGAGTGGACCTTCGAACTGATCGAGCAGTACCATGCTGAAATCGAAGCGATCGCCGAGGAGTACGGTCTCGATACTTATCCCAACCAGATCGAGCTGATTACCGCCGAGCAGATGCTGGATGCCTATGCCAGCGTTGGCATGCCCATCGGTTACAGCCACTGGTCGTTCGGCAAGCATTTCATCAAGAACGAGCAGCAGTACCGTCGCGGTCATATGGGCCTGGCCTACGAGATCGTGATCAATTCGAATCCCTGCATTGCCTACCTGATGGAAGAAAACACGATGATGATGCAGGCGCTGGTGATCGCGCACGCGAGTTACGGTCACAATTCGTTTTTCAAGGGCAACTACCTGTTCCGCACCTGGACCGACGCCGAGGCCATTATCGATTACCTGGTGTTTGCCAAGCGTTATATCGGCGAATGCGAGGAACGTTACGGTATAGACGAGGTGGAAAATCTGCTTGACTCCTGTCACGCGCTGCAAAATCACGGCGTCGATCGCTACAAGCGACCCTATCCGGTTTCGATGCGTGAAGAGCAGGAGCGGCTCAAGGAGCGAGAGGCTTACCTGCAGTCTCAGGTCAACGACCTGTGGCATAAAACCATACCGCGCAAGGAAGCCGAGGAAGAGCGGAAGCGGCAGCCGAATTTTCCGGAGGAACCGCAGGAAAACATTCTTTACTTTATCGAAAAGAATGCGCCGCTGCTGGAACCCTGGCAGCGTGAAGTCATACGAATCGTGCGCAAGGTCGGCCAGTATTTCTATCCGCAGCGTCAAACCCAGGTCATGAACGAGGGCTGGGCCTGTTTCTGGCACTACCACATCATGAATACGCTGTACGATCGCGGCAAGGTGACCGACGGTTTCATGCTCGAGTTCCTGCAAAGCCACACCAACGTGGTGGCGCAGCCGGATTTCGACAGCAAGTTCTTCAGCGGCATCAATCCCTATGCGCTGGGTTACGCGATGATGACCGACATCAAGCGCATCTGTGTCGACCCGGACGAGGAAGACCGCAAGTGGTTCCCCGATATCGCGGGCTCGGACTGGCAGCAAACGCTCGACTTCGCGATGCGCAACTTCAAGGACGAAAGCTTTATTTCGCAGTTCCTGTCGCCGCGCCTGATCCGCGACTTCAAACTGTTTTCCATACTCGACGACGAAGAGCAAAGCGAACTCGAAGTCACCTCGATACACAACGATTCGGGTTACCGCTACATTCGCCAGGCCCTGTCGAACCAGTACAACCTGAGCATGAACGATCCCAATATCCAGGTCTACAATGTCGATATTCGGGGCGACCGCACGCTCACCCTGAGACATATCCCGCACAACAAGGTGCCGCTGGCCGACACCAGCGAGGAAGTGCTGAAACATTTGCGCCGCCTGTGGAGTTTCGGCGTTAAGCTGGAAACGATCGATAGCGACGGTGAAGTCATCAAGACCGAGGAGTGCGCGGCCTAGCCCGCGACTGTCGCAGGGGCTTACTCCGAGTAGAATCTCTCGCCGAGATAATCAGGGCGCGAAATTGAAATACATCTTGCCGGCATCGAGCTCGTAGCTCCAGGGCAGGTTCGCATTTTTCCAGCCGTTGACGACTCGCTGTCCCTTGTTCGGGCCCTGTTTCGCCTTGAAGCCCTCGAACCCCTGGTACTGGGTGTACACTTCGCCAAAGCCCGCCTGGTGCAGCAGGCGCGCGGCGGCCGGAACGCGCGAGCCCGACTGGCACATCAGGATAATCGGACTGTTGCGGTCCAGGCCCCGGTGTTCGAGCAGGCGCTCGACCGCCGCGACAAAGTCCGGATTTTCCCGCGTGCGATAGGTCGCAGATTTCTCGCTCCAGGCGTAGTCATCGCGCAGCAGGCGCAGCGGGATGTTGGCGTCCACCATGTTAGCCATGCCGATGTACTTGACCTCGGCGCGAGTGCGCACGTCGATGAACAGCAGGGCATCGCCCGCGGCCAGTTTCTTCTGGTAGGCTTCGCGCGGGGTTAGATACAGATTATAGGGAGTGCGCCATTTCGCTTTGACGGCTTCGAGCGGCGCGGCCTGAGAGATCTGAGCCAACTGTGCCAGTACCAGGAGGGTGAGCGCGGCGAGTGCGGGCATTTTCGGAGCCTGGCGTTATCCACCCTTGATCGGTGGCAGCAGTACTACTTCGTCTTCGCTCTCGACGGTGATGTCAGCGAACTTGTCGCTCGCTACCTTCTCGTCGTTGAGAATTACCATGTAGGGCTTATCCGACGGCACCGGAATCTTTTGCAACAGGGCCTCGAGCGTGCTGCCTTCGTCGATGTCGATCTTGCATTTGTTGAAGGAACTGCCGGCGGGCAGGAAATGACGCAACCCGCCAAACAGGGTGACCGAGATATCCATCAGTGCGCCAGCGTTAGCGTTATGCCAGGCCGAGTCGACTCAGGGTTTCTGTGGTCGGAACGCCTTCTTCGTCCCAGCCGTTGATGGCATAGTACTCGGGCAGCATTTCATCGAGCCGGCAGACCAGTCCCTTGCCGGTACCGACATCGGCCGGTTCCTCGAGAATGCGTTTGGGCAGGGTATCGTCTTTCTTGCCGAGCCCGGCTTTCAGGTTGAATAGCTTCTCCAGGTTCCAGAT
>CAMYON010000045.1 GCA_947260025.1 uncultured Gammaproteobacteria bacterium | reverse complement strand
ATGGAAGCCGACGAGGCGGAACTCGATCACGTGGAAGGCCGAGGCGCATTGAATTTTCTTACCATCGACGAAATCCGGGTTACCGAGGAGGGAGAGCCGGTTGACGCCGACTCGATCATCAGGTTACCCACCAGGGTCGACCTGCCGTTGATACCGGAAGTCATCCGCGACGTAAAGGACCCTTTCCTGCAACTGGTTAACGCCAGCGGTCACCGCTGGGTGGTGCTGGCGGACGAGGCGGGCAACCCACAACTGCTGCTGGACGCCGATGCCGCCCTCAGAGCCGCCCTGCTAGATCATGACAAACCCTACGATATTTACTTCTACTGCCGGCGCCCGCTGGTGATCAGGGATACCAGCAAAACCATCGGCGAGGTCATCAGTTACCTGAAGTCGCTTCCCGGCAGCTCGGAATCGGATGACGGCGCTATCGAATACGATGCGGTGCTGGTCTGGGGTAAAGATCCGAGAATCATTACCGGCGCCGACATCCTCGGAAAATTACTCAAGGGTATTTCGGCGCAGGCGCCCGACCGCAGCCAGACCTGAAGGCTAGCGATCGCATTAAAATCGAGTATTAATCCGATCGGGGAGACCGTTTAGCTATTAATGATATGGCTATAAAAGTAAACTGAAATTTTAATTGGGCCCAAAATCTCGCACGGGAAGATAACCAGACAGACTCAATTGCGTTAATAACGAAAGGTAGTTATTCAATACTGATGGAGTACATACTCGACAGCATTCGCGGCGACTGGCAAACGTTTCTTCGTTTTGGGCCCAGGATTATCTACGGCCTTGTGCTGTTGGCAATCTTTCTGCTGGCGGCCAGATTCGGCGGCCGCCTGGTAGCCAATATCCTGACTCGTAGCGCGCAGTTCCGATCCAACGCGCACTTTCTACAAAACCTTGTAACCTGGTCGATAAGCTCTATCGGCGTCCTGTTATCACTGGGACTGATGGGATTCACAGGCATTGCTGCAAGCCTGCTGGCCACTGGCGGGGTCGTAGCGATAGTGCTCGGCTTCGCGTTTCGCGAAATCGGCGAGAATTTCCTGGCCGGTTTCTTCCTGACGTTCAGCCGCCCCTTCGAAATCGATGACTTGATCAAGACCGGCGACATGACGGGCAACGTGCGTTCGATAGAGCTGCGCTACGTGCATATTCGAACCTTCGACGCCTGCGACGTTTTCGTACCGAGCGCACAAATATTTCGCGAGCCGCTGTACAACTACACTCGCGACGGCTTGCGTCGCCCCAGCTTTTCGGTCGGGGTGGCGTACCATGACGAGCCAGCCCAGGTCACCGCGCTGCTAAAGCAGACGGTTAGCGTCACCGATGGCGTGATCGCGGACCCACAACCGTTCGTCACGATAAAGGAGTTTGCCGCACAGTATGTTGAGTACGAGGTATTCTTTTTCATCGATTTAAATCTGGGCAAGCGCGGTTACAACGAGATTAGCAACGAGGTGATGATCAATTGCTGGCGCGCTTTGCGCGATGCGGGCATGACTTTCAGCACGGATGTAACCAGTGGCATCGACATCATTAGCGCACCGGACCTCAGGTTAGATGCGCTGGCTGCGCAACAAAAGACGGAAGGGGCATGACATGACTCTGGGAAAGCGTTTATTGATCACTCTCGCTGCAATGGTTGCCGCGAGCTTCATCGTCGGGCTGCTGTGGCGCGGCGCTTTCGATGCGCGCATCCCGAGCTATCTCAGCGGTCTGGTAGGCGGTCTGTCGGCGCTCTCGGCATGGGAATTTCTGCGCTCGAAAAAGTGACGGGTAAAACTTTTAGTCGTCCACCAGGTTTGATGATGCCTGCCTTTCGTGGCCAAGACCTGTTACGGGTCTTGAACACTGTCATTGCGCATCGTTTTATTTGCAGGGCTTTCCTGCTTGCCGTGCTAGCCAGCTGTATTTCCTTCAATGTCAGTGCCCAGCCCACGGTGGCCGTGGAAATCGAAGGTCTGGACGCGATCCTCGAAACAAACGTCCGGCTCTATCTCAGTATCGAGCAGCAGAAAGCCAACCCGTTGGTCAGCGCGGGACGCCTGCGCCGACTGCACCAGAAGGCAAACAGGGAAATCGCGGCTGCGCTGCAGCCCTACGGCTACTATCGACCGCAGATAGAGACCAGCCTGACCTGGGAAGGCGAAGAAAAATGGCGGGCAATCTACCGAATCGATCCAGGGCCGGCGATCCCGATCGGGAGTTTCGATTTCACTATCAGCAGCGAAATGGGAAATGACCCCGAGTTTCGCACCCTGCTCGAAGCAAAGACGCTCAAACCGGGCGCGGCGTTTTCGCATCTCGAGTACGAGAGCTTCAAGTCGGCGCTCAGCCGGCTGGCGTCCGAGCGCGGTTACTTTGCGGCGGAGTTCACGCGCCAGCGCGTCGAAGTCGATCTCGAGTCGTATACGGTGCGGATATACCTCGACTACAACGGTGGTCCTCGCTATCGTTTCGGCGAACTGATTTTTCGCCAGGACGTGCTCGAGGACGAGTTACTGCGGCGCTATTCGACTTTCCGACCTGGCGACCCCTACTCGCTCGAACAATTGCTGCAGCTTCAGCGGGCGCTCAACGACAGCCGCTACTTTCAGCTGGTCGAAGTTTCACCCGGAGAAATCCCCGCCGGCAGTACCGAAGTCCCGATTCAGGTGAACCTGAGCCCTCGAAACAGGCATCTATATAAACTCGGCGTGGGCTACGGCACCGACACCGACGCTCGTGCCAGTTTCGGATGGGAGATGCCGCGTATCAACCGTAAAGGACATCGCCTGGATACCAAACTTACGGTTTCGGGTATCGGCTACAGCGCGGAGACCGACTACATAATCCCGGTGCTCGATCCGCGCACCGATCGGCTAGTTTTCAGCGTTAGCGAAGTCGAGGAAGAATTCGAGAGCGACACCAGTAGATGGCGAATCCTGGGCGTCAGCCTCAATCACGGCCGTGGTCAATGGCGAGAAACGCTCTCGCTCGACTACCAGCGCGAGGAGTACACGCTCGAAGACGAGGATGAAGATACGAACCTGTTGATCCCGGGTGTCAGCTGGAGCCGAACCTGGGGCCCGGATTTCATTAACGTGCTGGACGGCGTACGCTTCGATATCGCCCTAACCGGCGGCAATGACAGCCTGGTTTCCGATACCGATTTTTCGAGGGTTGGGGCCAGGCTTAAGTTCATCACGTCGGTCGGCCCGCGCGATCGCATTATCCTCAGTGGCGGTATCGGCTCCATAACAGCCGATGATTTCGATAAAATCCCGCCATCGCTCCGTTTTTACGCCGGCGGTTCCAACAGCGTTCGGGGTTACGCATACCAGTCGCTGGGCCCGGAAGACTCGGACGGGGATGCAATCGGCGCCGAGAAACTGCTGCTGGGTAGCGCCGAGTACGAGCATTACTTCAACGATCGCTGGGGCATGGCGCTGTTTTACGATATCGGCAACGCCATCGATGATTTTAGCGACGATCTCGAGCGCGGGGCCGGCTTCGGCCTGCGCTGGAAGTCGCCGGTGGGACCGGTGCGCGTGGACCTGGCGAACTCGATCAGCGAGGACGAGGATTGGCGCCTGCACATCAATATCGGGCCCGACCTGTGAAGCGTTTAATACTGGCTTCGACTCTGACCGTACTGGCAATCGCGGTCGGTGCGTTGTGCTGGCTATTAATGACCGAGAGCGGTTTACGCTGGGCGTATGGCAGGGCACAACCGCATATCCCGGGCGAGCTGGAATTCTCGCGCTTGTCAGGCAGGCTCGGCGGGGCGATTACGCTCGAACAGGTTCGTTATCGTCAGGATGCGAACTCGATTGCGGCGCAGCGCATCACCCTCGACTGGAATCCCTGGGCCCTGGTTGCCGCCGAATTCGACGTAAACTCGCTGCAGATCGAAAACCTCGACCTGTTGTTAGCGGATTCAGCTGCCACCGAAGAGGATTCTGAGCCCGCGCTGGAGTTAGCGGAGCTGGCCCTGCCAGTCGGCATCAACCTGCAGCGACTCGTTGTCGACGGCATCCGGGTGACCCGGGGGACCTCGACAACCGCGATAGACCGTGTCGAGTCGAGCGCCTCGCTCGATCGCAAACAGATCAGGATTGGCGATTTTCAAATCGAGTCGGACCTCGTAAATCTAAAATTCAGCGGCACGGCTGACATGGAACCGAACCTGCCGCACGACTTCGAACTTAGCTGGGATAGCCGCCTGAACAGTGGCGAGACGGTTCTCGGCCGGGGGCACCTGTCGGGAGACCTGGCGCAAACTCGCATCAGCCAGCAAATCGAAGGCGCGGTGGAACTCGAGCTGGCGTTGACGTTGGAATCAATACTGGAACAGCTGAACTGGCGCGCGCAGATCGATATCGCGGCCCTCGACAGCGGTAGAATCGATCCCGAACTGACGCCGCTGGCCGGCGCCATGACGCTTGCCGCCGAGGGTGATCTCGACAGCCTGACGGCCCGTGGAAATATCAGGCTGGACGAAAGTCCCTACGGAAGCATCAGCTCCGATTTCGAGCTGGAGCGGGCCTGGCTCGATCCACAGGCGAATGGATTAAGTTTCACGGCGTTGAAACTCGCTACCTTGCAGGGCGAAATTACCGCCAGCGGAATGTTCGACTGGGAACCGTCGCTCGCCTGGAAAGCACGGATCTCAACTGCTCAGATCAATCCGCAAGAAGTGTTACCGCAATGGCCGGGGAAGATTGACGCAGATTTTGACATCGAAGGCGAAATTGACGACGTCGGGCCGGCAATTTTGCTGGCTGTCAAACAGCTATCCGGCGAACTGCGTGGATACCCGGTATCCCTCAGCGGAAACATGCAGTGGCAAGACAACCTCGCCGACATCTCGAACCTGCTGTTTACCTCGGGTGACACCCGCCTGACCGCGACCGGCAAACTGGGGAAACAGCTCGATCTCGGCTGGACCCTGGACAGCGCCGACCTGGCCGAACTCTATCCCGATGCTCGCGGCAAACTGCAGGCCCGCGGATCACTCGGCGGCAGCCGCGAATCGCCGTCAATCGAGGCCTCGCTGTCCGGCAGTTCGATCGGTATACCTGACTATGAAATCGGTGAAATTAGCGCCAACGCCGCGGTTGTCATGCAGCTGGAGCCGCAATTCGAACCCGTACCAAAGCAGTTTGAACTCGAGCTAAATGCGAGCCAGGTCAAGTTACCCGGCTACCAGTTACAAACGCTGAAGCTGAACACCGACGGCCGCCGAAGCGAACTGGAGATGAGCTCGGCAGAGGGTCGGGCCCGCGTCGAGCTTGACGGCCGACTGGAAGGTGCGCGCTGGCAGGGCAGGATTGTCCAGGCGCTTTTGCAGAATCCCGATTACGGCGACTGGCGACTGGCGGCGCCCGCCGCTTTGCTGCTGTCGCAACAGCGTGTAGATCTCGAAGCGCTCTGCCTTGACAACGAACAGGGCGGTAAAATCTGCGCCCTGTTACAGCATCGACAATCGGGTGGAACGATGAACCTGGATCTGAGCAGCCTGCCGCTCGAGATGCTGCGAAACTCGACGCCACCCGAACTGTCGCTTGCGGGCCTCGCCAACGCCAGCGCGCGTTTGCAGTACCAACTGCCCGACCGCCTGCAGGGAACGCTGGACATCGATCTGCCCGCCGGCTCCGTCGGTTATCCGCTGCCGCAAGATCGAAGTGGATGGCTCGACTACGAGCATGCCGACCTGAAATTGTCGCTGGATGAATCCGGCGCCAACGCCAAAGTCAGCCTGGCGCTGCCTGACGGCGACGGGCTCGAAGGCAGCATCGTTCTACCCGGGGCCAACCTGCTGACGCTCGATCCCGCCAGCCAGGCGGTAACAGGTCGATTCAATCTCAAGTTAAGCGATTTATCCCCGATCGAGGGCACGCTACAGCAGATCGAAAACCTGCAAGGCACGGCCGAGGCAAGCATCGAGATCGCGGGGACGCTCGGAAATCCAGGGCTGAAGGGGGACGCCCGGCTTGTGAACGCGGCGGTATTCATCCCCGACGCGAACCTCGAAATCGCCCAATTGAACATCGAGGCGCAAAGCGTCGATTTCGAACAGATCAATTACACCGCCGATGCGGTCATGGCGGGAGGCAAGGTAGCGCTCAACGGTAACACGCTAATGGACAGCAGCGCGGGCTGGCCGAGTCAAGTCGATATCTCGGGCAACGGGCTCGAGCTTGCGATCCTGCTGGGTAACATGCTACCCGAAGGTTTGAGCATCGACGGACCCCTCGATACTAGCGCTAATCTCTCCTATCGTGAGCCGCAGCGACTGACCGGAAAAATCGAGATCAGGTCAGCCTCCGGGACGCTGGCGCACCCGTTGCTGGAAGGTGAAATCGAGCAATGGGATTATCAGGAGATCGAGCTCGACCTGGAAATCGATAACGACGGGGCCCGGGCCGACGGCAGCATGGCGATCGGCGACAACAGCCTGCGCGCGGTAATCGACCTGCCAGGCGCCAACTTGCCAAACTTCGGCTCAAAATCTCAACGCTTGCGGGGTAATGCCGAAATTCTGTTGCAGGACATTTCGCTTCTCGAGCTGCTGATACCGGACATTCAAAAGACCGGCGGCAGCCTGCAGCTGAGCCTGACCGCCGACGGCAACCTGGGGCAACCGCAACTGGGCGCAAGCGCGCAAATGCGGCAGGCAAACCTGCAAATTCCGCGGCTGGGGCTCGAGCTCGAGCAGATAAACCTGGAGGCAAACAGCGATCAATCCGGAGTACTGACATTTTCGGTCAGTGCCAGGTCGGGCGAGGGCCAGATCAGGTTGCAGGGTTCGAGCCAGCTCGACGCCGCGCAGGGCTGGCCGACCACGGTTAGCGTCGAAGGCGAAAATTTCGAGGCCGTGCGGATACCCGAAGCCACGGTCAACCTGTCACCCCGGCTCGAGGTCAGGCTGCAGGACAGAAACATCGATATCGAAGGCGAAGTCACGGTTCCCTATGCCAAGCTGCAGCCGCGCGATGTCACCACGGCAGCAAAGGTTTCGAACGACGCCGTCGTAATCGGCGGCGACCAGCCGGCAGACAGCAAGTGGCAAATTAATTCGAGGGTACGCCTGCTGCTGGGCGACCGCGTCACTTTCTTCGGCTACGGTTTCGAGGCCAGTCTGGGCGGGAACCTGGTCATCGAGGAAAACTCGGGAGTGCCGACGCGCGGCACGGGTGAAATAACCATTCCAGAGGGTCGTTACCGCGCCTACGGTCAATATCTCGATGTCGAGAACGGGCGGCTACTGTTTACCGGCGGACCGGTCGACAATCCGGGGCTGGATGTCCGGGCGATTCGCAAGACCAGGGACGTGACTGCCGGCATCCATGTCACTGGCCGCCTGCAGCAGCCGCGAGTGGACCTGTTTTCAATTCCGGCGCTGGGTCAAACCGAAACCCTCTCCTACCTGCTGACCGGTCGCCCGCTGGAATCCGCGACCAGCGGCGAGGGTGACATGATGGCCAGCGCCGCGCTGGCGCTGGGCTTGAGCGGTGGCGATCGAATTGCGCGTTCTATCGGCGACCGCTTCGGATTCGACGAGGTGCGTATCGAAAGCGGTGGCGGGGGTGACCAGGCATCGCTGGTGGTTGGGCGCTATCTGTCGCCGCGACTTTATGTGGGCTATGGCGTCGGCCTGGTCGAATCGATCAACACGCTGAACCTGAACTACAAGATTACCGATAGCTGGCAGCTCGAAGCCGAATCCGGCGCAAACCAGGGCGCGGACCTGTTTTACCGCTGGGAGCGCTAGCGGCCTAAACCGCCTGCTTGCGGCGTAAACGTTTCGGCTTGCCCTTGTTTTTGCTATCCCGCTGCCTGGTTTTCGGTTTTTCCCGGGGAGGTTTTGTTGCTTCCGATTTGGGTTTGCTGGTTTTCTTCTTGCCGCTCAACAGCGATATGTTCAGACGCTGCCCCACGACCCGCACCTGCTTGAGTTGATTCAGCAACTCCCTGGGCATGCCCTCGGGCAGGTCCACCAGGCTATGGTCGTCGAAGATGTTGATGCGGCCGATGTACTTGCTGTCGATATCGGCCTCGTTGGCGATAGCGCCGACGATGTTACCCGGCTTCACCTGGTGATCGTGGCCGACCTCGATACGAAAGCGATCCATGCCCGCTTCCGGTGCCCGATCCCGGGATTCCGACCGGTCGCGACGCGGTTTTCGTTCGTCGCCAGCAGCGCCAGGCTTATTGTTCCGACGCGGATTTCGCTCGGGCCTCGAATCCTCCCGATTCTTATCGAATGCGGGCTGGGCGAACGATTTGCCCGACAACAGGAACGGCGCCCTGCCCTGTACCTGCTTGGCCAGCGCCGCGGCAATATCGAGCGCGTCGACCTGGTGTTCCTGTCGGTACTGCTCGATCAGGCCCTTGAACAGTTCCAGGTCTTCCTCGGCCAGCGTGTCGCTAATGCGCTGCTTGAATTTCTCGATGCGCCGGTTATTGACCATGTCCGTCGAGGGCAATTCCATCAACTCGATCTCCTTGCGCGTGGCCTTTTCGATGGCCTGCAGCATGCGTCTCTCGCGCGGTGCGACGAACAGGATTGCGTCGCCCTCGCGGCCGGCCCGCCCGGTACGGCCGATGCGATGCACGTAGGCCTCGGTATCGTGCGGAATGTCGTAGTTGATCACGTGCGAGATTCGGTCGACATCGAGCCCGCGCGCCGCCACGTCGGTGGCCACCAGGATGTCAAGCTTGCCCGCTTTCAGCTGGGCGATGATGCGCTCGCGGTTTTTTTGCGCGATATCGCCATTGAGCGCGGTCGCGCTGTAACCCCTGGCCTCGAGTTTTTCGGCCACCTCGAGCGTCGCGGTCTTGGTGCGCACGAACACCAGCATCGCGTCGAAGGTCTCGGCTTCGAGGATACGGGTCAGCGCATCGAGTTTATGGGTACCGGCCACCGGCCAGTAACGCTGCCGAATCGTTTCCGCGGTGGTGGATTTGACCTCGATGGTAATCTCCGCCGGATCGCGCAGGTAACGACGGGTGATTTTCCTGATTTCGGCCGGCATGGTGGCGGAAAATAGCGCGATCTGGCGCTGCTTCGGGGCCTGCTCCAGCACCCATTCGACATCGTCGATGAAGCCCATGCGCAGCATTTCATCGGCCTCGTCCAGCACCAGCGTGGTCAAGCCATCCAGCTTGATGTTGCCACGCCGCATGTGATCCATGACCCGTCCCGGAGTGCCGACGATGACATGCACCCCGCGCTGCAGCGCACGCAGCTGGGTACCGTACTCCTGCCCGCCGTAAACCGGCAGCACGTGAAAGCTTTTCATTTGCGAGGCGTAGGATTTGAAAGCCTCGGCGACCTGGATCGCGAGTTCGCGGGTCGGCGCCAGCACCAGCACCTGCGGCGACTTCTGTTTCAGGTCGAGATTCGACAGTATCGGCAGCGCGAAGGCCGCCGTTTTACCGGTACCGGTCTGCGCCTGGCCTAGCACGTCCTGCCCCGCCAGGATCAGCGGAATCGTCTGCGCCTGGATCTGCGTCGGCAACTCGTAGCCAAGCGCTTTCAGGGCTTTCAGTAGCGCTGGCTTCAGTGACATGCTGGTAAAACTGGTGGTCGGGGTGGCGGTGGGCATTAGACGGGGCCGAGACAAAGGGTGGCGCAGTGTAGCGGTTTGCATCCCGCTTTGCATGCGCTAATTTAGCCCTCCTTTGAGACCGCGCCCGTCCAGACGATCCCAGGTTTACCCCGTTCATTCGAAACGGCAGTGTCGTTTTAATCCGTTATCCGTTGCGGTTTTTTCAACAGGCCGCGCATAAACATGGGCGCGACGAATCCGATGATGGCCGCGGCCCACAGGCCGATCGCAATCGCCGAAGAGAACAGGTAAGTCGCGTCGCCGTCCGATATCACCATCGCCCGGCGCAAAGCGTCTTCCATATGACCGCCCAGCAGGATACCCAGGATGACCGGCACGGTTGGAATATCGAGCTTGCGCAGAACGTATCCCAGGGCGCCGAACGCAATCATCAGCAGCAGGTCGAAATAGCTCCCCGACAGCGAGTAGATACCGATGAACGAAATCATCGTCACCCCGGGTAACAGGATGGCTGCCGGCACCTGCAGGACGCGCACGAAAATCTTCACCATCGGCACGTTCATCAGTAACAGCACGAAATTAGCGATCAGCAACGCCGCGATCAAGCCCCAGACGACCTCGGGCCGATCACTGAACAAGGTAGGCCCGGGCGTGATGTTCAGGGTCATCAACAGGGCCAGCAGTACCGCGGTCGTGCCCGAACCGGGCACCCCCAGCGTCAACATCGGCACCAGGGCACCACCCGCGGCGGCGTTGTTGCCCGCTTCGGGAGCCGCGATGCCTTTGGCGACACCAGTCCCGAAACCTCCCTTTTCACCGGCGATCGATTTTTCCGACATGTATGCGAGAAAACTGCCCAGCGAAGCCCCGGCGCCGGGCAATATCCCGGCGATAAAGCCGACACCCGAGGCGCGCAACATGGTCCAGCGCGTCGCGAACAGATCCTTCCACGGGATCCTGACTTTTTCGAGCTTGACGCCGATCGAAGATTTGCTGCCGTGGCTTTCGATGAAAAAGAAGACCTCGGCGACCGCGAACAATCCGACGATCGCCACCAGGAAATCGATGCCGTCGTAAAGATGCAGGTTGCCGCCGGTCAGGCGCGGCATGCCGCTGGTGTTATCCACCCCGACCATCGCAATCGCGAGGCCGATACAGGACGCGATGGCCGCCTTTGCCTGGTTATTGCTGGCCATGCCGCCGAGCGTGCAAAACGCCAGCAGGTACAGCGCAAAGTATTCGGACGGACCGAACAGGTAGGCTACCCTGGCCAGCAGCGGCGCCAGCAGCATCAAACCGACCGTCGCCAGGAACGCACCGACGAATGACGCAAAACCGGAGATGACCAGCGCATCGCCGGCGCGGCCGGCCTTGGCCATCGGGTATCCATCCAGCGTTGTCAGCAGGGCGGGTTCGTCGCCGGGAATATTCAGCAGTATCGAACTGATCCGACCGCCGTACATCGCACCGTAATACACCGAGGTCATCAGTACCAACGCGGAGGTGGCGTCGAGACCGAGGGTGAAGGTGAGCGGGATCAGTATCGCAACGCCGTTCGACGGCCCCAGCCCCGGCAAGGCGCCGATGATGGTGCCCAGAAAACAGCCGATCAGCGCCAGCATCAGGGTATAGGGCGAGAGTGCGATCGAGAATCCCAGCGACAGGTTTGCCAGCAGTTCCATGGCTACGAACGGCTAACCGGAGAATCTCGCGGGTAACGCGACCAGCCCGAGGCCCAGGGCAAACTTGAATACCAGGAACAACACGACCGAGAGGCAGACACCGGTTATCGCGGCGAATTTCGGCCGCGGCGAAATCTGGTAGCTGAGCAGGGCCGCCGCCAGCGCGGTGGGCAGCAAGAAACCCAGCGGCCGCAGCGCAAACGCGTACAGCACGAGCACGAGTACGGCAAAGGCGAGCGCAACCCAGGTGCGCAATACAGGCCACTCGGGATCGGGGTCGGGACGAAACACCAGGTACATGGCGCTGATGGCACCCACCCCGCCAATGATCATGGGAAAAGCCTTCGGGCCTACCGGATCCGACAGAAAACTGGCCTGAATATGATAGGCGCTCGCCATATACGCGAGCGCCACAACTGCCATGACCAGACCAAAGATCCGGTCGCTGGCCATTACTGAATTACTCCCAGTTCCTGGCTCAGCTTACGTACCTCGGCAACCACGTCGTCAATATAGCTTTGAAAGTCGCCACCGACCTTGGTAAACGGTGCCAGACCGTTGGCGGCCATTGCCTCTTTCCACTCGGCCGAATCCGCCACTTTTTGCAGGCGCTGAGCCCAAATGTCGAAGGTTTGATCGGATACTCCCCGGGGGATATAAAGGCCGCGCCAGTTTACCGCAACCACATCGAAGCCCTGCTCCTTAGCGGTCGGAATGCTGTCGAACCCGGGAATACGCCTTTCCGTGAGAACCGCGAGAACCCGAATTTCACCCGCTTTCAAAAAACCCACGACTTCCGACATATCGCCGGTCATCGCCTGGGTGAAGCCACCGATCGTCTGCGTGATGGCATCCGCGCCGCCATCGAGGCTGATGTATTTTACTTTCGCGATGTCGGTAAAGCCGACGCGTTGCAACAACATCAATGGCTTCAGGTGATCGAACCCGCCGGTCGCTGATCCGCCGGCAAAAGTGACGGAGCCGGGTTTGGACTTGATGGCGTTGAGCAGGTCGCCCAGCGTCTGGAACGGGCTGTCCTTCGCCACCACGATTACGCCCGGATCCGCGCCAATCGCGCCGACGAAGCGAACCTGGTCGGCAGTCATGCCGGCATAAGCGTTCTGCGCCAGGCGGGTCGAGGTTGCCGACGAGGCGGCGACGATCAGATCGGCATCGTCATTACGTTCGGCAACAACGTGGTTAAAAGCAAGCCCGCCACCCGCACCCGCCATGTTGGTTACCTGGATCGGTTTTTCGACGGCGCCGATGTCGTACATGATCTTGCCAATTTGACGACAGGTGAAGTCCCAGCCGCCTCCCGGGTTCGCCGGCGCGATGCATTCGGCCGCGAATCCCGCGGTCGATACACAAAATAAGGCGGCCAGCGTGCACAGCTTCGAAATTTTAGTATTCATTTGTTGCTCCATAATGCCGCGGGTGTTTCTACCCGCCTTAATTAATATTGGCAGACAGGACATTAAATCTGTCGAGTATTCGTTCGAAAATACGATTTCGGTTCTAACGCGCTCGCAAGCAATTATTATTTTACTTCCGCGACCCGGTTTCCCGGCCCGAATTGCAATCATCGAGACACGATATAAGCCGCAGTGTCCATCATCTGCCCGGCTTTTGCAATGTGGCAGGCCGGGTCCGAACCAGGAACGAGATAACGGTATCGATCGAGGTTTTACTTCATAGTCGTTGCTTCGCGATTCGAATTTGCGAATACTTCGCCCCTGTCGATCCCTGTTTCCAGTTTATTGCGAGCCCGCCCATGCGCATCAGCGAATTGCATATCTACCAGAAAGACCTGCCCGTCATCGGCGGTCCTTACACCATGTCGAGAAGCACCCTGCACTCGGTCGATACCACGATTATCAAACTGGTATCCGATACCGGCCAGGTTGGCTGGGGCGAAGTCGCGCCGATCGGCCCGGTCTACCAGCCCCAGCATGCGCTCGGCGCGCGCGCCGCGATTTCCGAGCTGGCGCCGAATATCATTGGCCAGTCGGCGCAAACGCCGCTACTGCTGCGACGGCACATGGACGGTTTGCTCAACGGGCACAATTACGCCAAGGCCGCGATCGATATCGCGCAGATGGACATGCTGGGCAAACATTACGGACTGCGCGTCTGCGAACTGCTGGGCGGTGCCGAAACCGAGCGACTGCCGGGATACTACGCCACCGGCATCGGCAGTCCCGACGATATTTCGCGGCTGGCCGACGAAAAAGTTTCCGCTGGCTACCGCCGAATTCAGATCAAGGCCGGCGGCCGCGATGTCGAGATCGATATTGCCGTGGTTAAAAAAGTATGGGAGAAAATCGGCGGCAAGGCGCAGGTTATCGTCGACACCAACCGCGGCATGACGGCCAGCCAGGCAATGTGCCTGAGCCTGGCCTGCCGGGACATTCCGTTCGTGTTCGAGCAACCCTGCAATACCATGGAAGAAGTCGCAGCGATTCGGCACCAGATCGCGCACCCGATTATCATCGACGAAAACACCGAATGCCTGAACGACGTGCTGCGCGCCATCGCGCTCGGGGTGTGCGACGGCTTCGGTTTGAAAATGACGCGGATAGGCGGTCTGAACGCGATGGCCACGGTGCGCGACATCTGCGCCGCGCGCTCGATGCCGCACACCGTGGAAGATACCTGGGGTGGCGATATCGTGGCCGCCGCCGTGTTACATTTCGGCGCCACGGTGGAGCCCCGCCTGCTCGAGGCGGTGTGGACGGCAGGTAACTATATCGAGGAAAACTACGATCCCGAGAACGGTATCAATATAAACGGCGGCTATTTCGATCTGCCGCGGGGACCGGGCCTCGGCATCGAACCGGACGAAACCAGGATTGGCGAACTGCTGACCTCGTTCGGTTAAAGCGCCGGCCTCATGGCTACGTGGGCACCGTAAGCAACAATTTAAATCACTGATATTGTCGACAATATCGGCATTATCTTTGATTTTTTGAGTTTATTTGGCTATATTGTCGACAATTTTATCGACTCCAGCCTATCAACACGATGCACCTGGTTACCGAACAGCCCGTTACCGCGTCCGACAAAACCTTTATCCAGCTCAGGCAGGACATCGTCGAAGGCGACATCCAGTCGGGCTCGAAACTGAGCGAAACAGAACTGGCCAACCGTTATGCAGTCAGCCGCGCGATCGTGCGCGAGGCCATCAATCGCCTCGAAAACTGTCACCTGGTGGAACGCAAGCCGAACGTCGGCGCGCGCGTGGTCGCGCTCAGCCCCGAGCGGCTGGTTTCGCTTTACCAGGTCAGGGAGTCGCTCGAGGGCATGGCCGCCAGGCTCGCCGCGACCAACATGAGCGATGACGAGATCGACAACCTGCAGGCGTTGTTGAGCACCCATTTGCAGACCGTGCAAAGCGGCGAAACCTACTACCAGGAAGCGGGCGACGTCGACTTCCATTACCGCATCATACTCGGCAGCAAGAACGATCACCTGATTTCGATGTTGATCGAGGGCATTTACCACCTGATACGCATGTACCGCGTGCAGCTGGGCATGGCCGGTCCGCGCGTTACTACCGCCTTCGACGAGCACAGGAGCATCGCCCAGGCTATCGATAATCGCGATGGCGAACTGGCGGAAATGCTAATGCGGCGCCACATTTTCTATACCCGCAACAACCTGGAACAGAAACTGCTGGAGGCGGTCGGTTGAGGCGCGGCCTCGCTTACAAGCCCGGCGGTGGGAAGACTAATGATCATTAACCTTGAATACACCCGGACACAACGATGAACACCACAGACCGAAAGCCCCTGGAAGGCACCGAACTCGACTACTTCGACGCTCGCGCCGCGGTCGACAGGCTCGCAGCGGGTGCCTGGGACCGACTGCCCTACACGTCGCGCGTGCTCGCGGAAAACCTGGTGCGTCGCTGCGAGCCCGAGCGGCTGGAAGCTTCGCTCGGGCAAATCATCGAACGCAAACGCGAACTCGATTTTCCGTGGTTCCCGGCGCGCGTGGTGTGCCACGATATTCTCGGCCAGACGGCGCTGGTCGACCTGGCCGGGTTGCGTGACGCCATCGCGGCCAGGGGCGGCGACCCTGCCAGGGTCAATCCCGTGGTGCCGACGCAGCTGATCGTCGACCATTCGCTCGCGGTCGAACACGCCGGTTTCGAGCCCGATGCCTTCGACAAAAACCGCGCGATCGAGGATCGCCGCAACGAAGATCGTTTCCATTTCATCAACTGGACAAAAACCGCGTTTGAAAACGTCGACGTCATTCCGCCAGGCAACGGCATCATGCACCAGATCAACCTGGAGAAAATGTCGCCAGTAGTGCACGCCCGCGACGGCGTCGCCTTCCCCGACACGCTGGTCGGCACCGATAGCCACACGCCGCACGTCGACGCGCTCGGCGTTATCGCGGTGGGTGTCGGCGGTCTCGAGGCCGAATCGGTGATGCTGGGTCGTGCCTCCTACATGCGCCTGCCAGACATTATCGGCGTCGAACTCAGCGGCAAGCGCCAGCCCGGCATTACCGCAACCGACATCGTGCTCGCGCTGACCGAATTTCTGCGCAATGAAAGGGTGGTCTCTTCCTACCTCGAATTCTACGGCGCTGGCGCCAGCGACCTGACGCTCGGCGATCGCGCGACCATTTCCAACATGACGCCGGAGTTCGGCGCCACCGCGGCGATGTTTTACATCGACGATAAAACGATCGATTACCTGCGGCTAACCGGGCGTGACGAAACCCAGATCAAACTGGTCGAAACCTACGCCAAAACGGCTGGCCTGTGGGCCGACAGTTTGCAAAACGCCGAGTACGAACGCGTGTTGAAATTCGACCTGTCCACGATCGGGCGCAACATCGCCGGCCCGTCCAACCCGCACCGCCGGGTGTCGACCGCCGACCTCGCAGCGCAGGGTATAACCGGCGAAGTCGAAAACGAACCCGGGCTGATGCCGGACGGTGCCTGCATCATCGCCGCGATCACCAGTTGCACCAATACCAGCAATCCGCGTAACGTCATCGCCGCGGGCCTGATCGCGCGCAATGCCAATGCCAGGGGCCTCACGCGCAAGCCCTGGGTCAAAACCTCGCTCGCGCCCGGCTCGAAAGCGGTGCAGCTTTACCTGGAAGAAGCAGGGTTGCTGCCGGAACTGGAGCAGCTCGGTTTCGGCATCGTCGGCTTCGCCTGCACCACCTGCAACGGCATGAGCGGCGCGCTGGATCCGAAAATCCAGCAGGAAATCATCGAGCGCGACCTCTACTCGACCGCGGTGCTGTCCGGCAACCGTAACTTCGACGGCCGTATTCATCCCTATGCGAAGCAGGCGTTCCTCGCCTCGCCGCCGCTGGTGGTGGCTTACGCCATTGCCGGCACGATTCGCTTCGACATCGAAAACGGCGTGCTCGGCACCGACAGCAACGGCGACCCGGTCAAGCTGAAAGACATCTGGCCGGACGACGACGAGATCGACGCCATTGTCGAGCGCAGCGTCAAGCCCGAGCATTTCCGCACGGTCTACGACCCCATGTTCAACCTGTCGGTGACGCGCAGCGATGCCGGCAGCCCGCTGTACGACTGGCGCCCGCAGAGCACCTACATCCGCCGCCCGCCCTACTGGGAAGGCGCGCTCGCCGGTGAGCGCAGCATGCGCGGCATGCGCCCGCTGGCGCTACTGGGCGACAATATCACCACCGACCACCTGTCGCCTTCGAACGCCATCATGGCGAGCAGCGCCGCCGGCGAATACCTGGCGAGCATGGGCCTGCCGGAGGAAGACTTCAATTCCTACGCCACCCACCGCGGCGATCACCTGACGGCGCAACGCGCGACCTTCGCCAACCCGAAACTGTTCAACGAAATGGTGCGTGACAACGGCGAAATCGTGCAGGGTTCGCTGGCGCGCATCGAGCCCGACGGCAAGGTGACGCGCATGTGGGAGGCGATCGAAACCTACATGCAACGCAAGCAGCCGCTGATCATCATCGCGGGTTCCGACTATGGCCAGGGATCGTCGCGCGACTGGGCCGCCAAGGGCGTACGCCTGGCCGGGGTCGAAGTCATCGTCGCCGAGGGATTCGAGCGCATTCACCGCACCAACCTGATCGGCATGGGCGTGCTGCCGCTCGAATTCAAACCCGGTGATAACCGGCACAGCTGCGGCATCGACGGCAGCGAAACTTTCGACGTCCTGGGCGAGCCCGCACCGGGCGTCGAGCTTACCCTGGTTATCAACCGCAGCAACGGCGAGCGACTCGAGGTTCCCGTCACCTGCCGGCTCGATACCGCCGAGGAAGTCTCGATCTACTCGGCCGGCGGCGTGCTGCAGCGCTTCGCCGAGGACTTCCTCGAGTCGTCAGCGTCAATGCAGTAATGGCAATGGGAAATCGGTCTGTAAAATGAAACTTACTCGATGTCATCCCGGAAGTTGCGCAGCAACTATCCGGGATCTCCCGACAAATGCCACGCCGCTGTTGAAAGATCCCCGCTTGCGCGGGGATGACACTTGAACTGGAAACGTAGCCATGAGTCATGCACCACAAATCCGAATCCCCGCAACCTATATGCGCGGCGGCACCAGCAAGGGTGTTTTCTTCAACTTGAACGATCTGCCCGAGGCGGCACAGGTTGCGGGCGCGGCGCGCGACGCGTTGCTGCTGCGCGTCATCGGCAGCCCCGACCCGTACGGCAAGCAGACCGACGGCATGGGCGGCGCAACCTCGAGCACCAGCAAGACCGTCATCCTGTCACGCAGCAGCCAGCCGGATCATGATGTCGACTACCTGTTCGGACAGGTGTCGATCGACAAGCCCTTCGTCGACTGGAGCGGCAACTGCGGCAACCTGACCGCGGCGGTCGGCTCCTTCGCCATCATGAGCGGCCTGGTGGACCCTGACCGAATCCCGCGGGACGGTACCGCCGTAGTCCGCATCTGGCAGGCCAATATCCAGAAATCGATCGTCGCCCACGTGCCGATAACCGACGGCGCGGTGCAGGAGACCGGCGATTTCGAACTCGACGGCGTGACCTTCCCGGCCGCCGAGGTGCAGATCGAATTCATCGATCCCGCCGACGGCGGGGGCGCGATCTTTCCCACCGGGAACCTGGTCGACGACCTCGAGGTTCCGGGTGTCGGCAGGCTGCAGGCCACCATGATCAATGCCGGTATCCCGACAATTTTTTTGAACGCCGCGGACATCGGTTACACCGGCACCGAGTTGCAGCCTGACATCAACGGTGACGACAAGGCACTCGCCATGTTCGAAACCATTCGAGCGCACGGCGCGGTCAGGATGGGATTGATCGACGACATCACGCAGGCCGCAGGGCGTCAGCATACGCCCAAGGTCGCCTTCGTCGCACCGGCGGCGGGCTACGCCGCTTCCAGCGGCAAACAGATCGCCGCCACCGATATCGATCTGAACGTGCGCGCGTTGTCGATGGGGCTGCTGCATCACGCGATGATGGGCACGGCGGCGGTCGCCATCGCCACTGCCGCGGCTATTCCGGGCACGCTGGTCAACCTGGCGGCCGGCGGCGGCGAGCGTAACGCGGTGCGTTTCGGTCACCCCTCCGGCACGCTGCGGGTCGGCGCCCAGGCGAGCCGGCAA
>CAMYON010000044.1 GCA_947260025.1 uncultured Gammaproteobacteria bacterium | reverse complement strand
GCTAGTCTTCTTCGGACGGCAGGGTTAGCTCTTCGAGCGCGCCCTGCTTGTTGAGCTGGTGGCGAGTGTCCTGCGACGACGGCTGTTCGCCACCAAAGTTGATCTTCCATTCCAGGTTGGTGCTGGAATCCGCGTAGGCGAGCGCATTCTTGATCGTAATCTTGTCTGCCTTGTAAAGATGGTAGAGCGACTGGTCGAAGGTCTGCATGCCGGTAGTATCGCCCTTCTCCATGATTTCCTTGATCTCGTTGAAATTACCCTCGCGTAACAATTCCGAGATATACGGCGTGTTCATCATGATCTCGACCGCACAGGCCAGCCTGCCCTGCATACCCGGCACCAGGCGTTGCGAGATAACCGCCTTCAGGTTGAGCGATAAATCCATCAATAGCTGATCGCGCATATCGGTCGGAAACATGTTCATGATCCGGTCCATTGCCTGGTTCGAGTTTACCGCGTGCAGCGTGGTCAGGCACAGGTGGCCGGTATCGGCGAAGTTGATCGCCGCCTTCATGGTTTCACCATCGCGCGCCTCACCGATCATGATGACTTCCGGGGCTTCGCGCAACGCCTCGCGCAGAGCGTTGGCATAACTCAGCGTATCGATCCCGACCTCGCGCTGCGAGACGATCGACTTGTTGTGGCGAAACACGAATTCGATCGGATCCTCGATCGTGAGGATATGCCCACCGACGGTCTTGTTGCGATGATTCAGCATCGATGCCAGCGTGGTCGACTTACCGGAACCGGTTGAACCCACCACCAGCACCATGCCAGTCTGGTTCATGACCACTTCCTTGAGTATCTGTGGCAGGCCCAAATCGTCGATGGATGGAATCTCCCACTTGATATAGCGGATGACCATCGATACCTCGGAGCGCTGGATGAATATATTGACGCGGAAACGACCGACATCGTTTAGCGTGAAACCGAGATTCAATTCGCGGTTGATTTCGAAGTCGCGCACCTGTTCGTCGTTCAGCAGGCTGTACGCCAGCTTCATGACCTGGCCACTCTGAAATGGATTCTTGGCGATCGCGGCGGTGTTGCCCTGGGTTTTCATGTTGGGCGGCGCGCCGGTAACGAAGTACAGGTCCGAGGCCTGTTTCTCTACCATGATTTTCAGGTAGGGTTCGAGCAATTGCGTGGTGGGTTCGCGGGCCATATTACGTCTACTCCCTAAATGATACCGCCGGCGACATCGTCTTCCGACTCCTCGAGTTCGAACTCGCGATGATCCTCGACCACGCCGGTTTTACGCGCAGTGTCACTTTCCAGTTTGATACGCAGGCGAATATCGTTAACCGAATCAGCATTTCGCAAGGCGTCTTCGAAGGTAATTTTTTGTTCCTCGTAGAGGTCGAACAGAGCCTGGTCGAAGGTTTGCATGCCGGCCTCGTTGGATTTGGCAATCAGGGATTTCATTTCGTGTACATCACCCTTGAATATCATGTCGGCCATCAAGGGCGTATTGAGCATGACCTCGATTGCCGGGATACGCCCGACACCGTCGATTTTCGGAATCAGTCGCTGCGACACCATCCCCTTGAGGTTGAGCGACAGGTCCATCAGCAACTGCTGACGACGCTCGTCCGGGAAAAAGTTGATGATTCGGTCGAGCGCCTGGTTCGTGCTGTTGGCGTGCAGGGTCGTTAGACAGAGGTGCCCTGTTTCAGCGAAGGCAATCGCGTGCTCCATGGCTTCACGATCGCGAACCTCGCCGATCAGGATTACGTCCGGCGCCTGGCGCAGGGTGTTCTTGAGCGCGATTTCGTATGATTCGGTATCGACACCGACCTCGCGTTGCGTGACCAGGCAGTTTTGATGATCATGCACGAATTCGACCGGGTCCTCGATAGTAATAATATGCCCGTGAGTGTTCCGGTTTCTGTAGTCGACCATCGACGCCAGCGAAGTCGATTTACCTGAGCCCGTGCCACCCACGAAAATAACCAGGCCGCGCTTGGTCATCGCGATATCCTTCAGTATCGGCGGCAGGTTCAATTCATCGAAACTTGGGATTTCTGAATTGATGATACGCAGCACCATGCCCGAACTGCCACGCTGCACGAAGGCATTAACACGAAATCGAGCCACCCCGGGCAGCGCGATCGAAAAATTACATTCCTGCTTTTCCTCGAATTCCGAAACCTGCTTGTCGTTCATGATGGAACGCGCCAGCATCTGCGTATGGTTTGGCGACAGGTTCTGCTTGGAGACGGTGGCGACCTTGCCGTCGATCTTCATCGCCGGCGGCGAACCCGTGGTAATAAACAGGTCGGATCCATCCTTGCTCACCATCATGCGGAGCAAGTCATGCATAAAACTGATTGCCTTGTTACGATCCATTAGACTCCCCTGCTAGATTAAATCGTCTGCTCATAACGAATCCGGGTTTGCGGCTTTACGCTGTGCCTCGTCCTTGGAAACCACGCCCGAGGCGAGCAGGCTTTTCAGGTTTTGATCCAGCGTCTGCATGCCGACATTCTGGCCAGTCTGAATTGCCGAGTACATTTGTGCGATCTTGTCTTCACGGATCAGGTTACGAATCGCGGGCGTTCCGATCATGATTTCATGCGCGGCAATACGGCCACCGCCAATTTTCTTCATCAGGGTTTGCGAGATTACCGCCTTCAGCGACTCTGACAGCATCGACCGCACCATTGCTTTTTCGGCTGCCGGGAAAACGTCGACAATACGATCGATAGTCTTCGCCGCCGAACTGGTGTGCAGGGTGCCAAATACCAGGTGACCGGTCTCGGCGGCGGACAGCGCCAGGCGGATGGTTTCGAGATCGCGCATCTCGCCTACCAGGATAGTATCGGGGTCTTCGCGCAGCGCCGAGCGCAGCGCTTCGTTGAAGCCTAGCGTATCGCGATGCACTTCACGTTGGTTGACCAGGCATTTCTTACTTTCATGCACGAATTCGATCGGGTCTTCAACCGTCAGGATGTGGCCGTACTCGGTGTCGTTCTTGTAGTCGACCATGCCGGCAAGGGTGGTCGATTTGCCGGAGCCGGTGGGGCCGGTAACCAGCACGATACCGCGCGGATACTCGGAAATTTCCTGGAAAATTTTGGGTGCATTAAGGTCTTCCAGGCTGAGGATCTTCGACGGGATAGTTCGGAACACGCCACCGGCACCGCGGTTGTGATTAAACGCGTTGACGCGGAAACGCGCCAGGCCGGGAATTTCAAAAGAGAAGTCAGTCTCGAGGAATTCTTCGTAATCCTTGCGCTGCTTGTCACTCATGATGTCATAAATCATGTCGTGAACCTGCTTGTGATCCATTTCCGGGACGTTAATGCGTCGGATATCGCCATCGACGCGGATCATAGGCGGCAATCCAGCAGAAAGGTGCAAATCAGAAGCGCCCTGCTTGACGCCAAATGCCAGGAGTTGAGCTATATCCATGAAGTTTCCTTAGAACGGTTTACAGGTATTATAGAATTCTTGACGGGTTTTGCTTATCGGCCGCTAACAAACTGATTATAATCGGGGGCTCGCTATAGCCACGCTGTAACAAAATGACTATAGCAAAAGCTATGCAGAATATTGAAAAAAATCTAAATCACATCCGTGCGCAAATCGTAAAGGCTGCCGAGGCCAGCGATCGCGCTCCGGATTCGGTTTTGCTGCTCGCAGTGAGCAAGCGCAAACCGGCCAGCGATATTCGAACGGCCTTCGAGCTCGGACAGCAACATTTCGGTGAAAACTACCTGCAGGAAGCGCAGCAAAAAATGCGCGAACTGGAAGATCTGGATATATGCTGGCATTTCATCGGCGCGATTCAATCCAACAAGACGCGCGATATTGCCACAGGCTTCGACTGGGCACATTGCATCGACCGCATCAAGATCGCGCGACGACTGAGCGAGCAACGACCGGCGGGTATGTCGCCGTTAAACGTCTGCATCCAGGTCAACATCGATCATGAAGACAGCAAGGCAGGCATCGACCTGGCCGAAGTGCCTGAACTGGCCGCGGCGATTCAGGAATTGCCCGGCATTCGCCTGCGCGGCTTGATGACCATCCCGGCGCCGCGTGCAAGCTTCGAAGAGCAGCGTCCTGCCTTCGCGCTGCTGGCGCAAGCCCTGGCAGACCTGCGGCAACAGGGAATCGACTGTGATACCTTGTCGATGGGCATGACCCAGGACATGGAAGCAGCCATTGCGGAGGGTTCTACCCTGGTCAGAATAGGCACCGCTATTTTCGGGGAAAGAACTTGACTCAGACTATCGGCTTCATCGGCGCGGGCAATATGGCAACCAGCCTGATCGGCGGACTGATCGCGAATCGGTACGAAGCGGCAAACATAACCGCCTGCGATATCGACGCGCTGCAGCTGCAGCAATTGGAACAGCGCTTTGGTATCGCCACGTCGCAAGACGCTGTCGGCTGCGCACAGGCGGCCGACGTGGTCATCCTCGCGGTCAAGCCGCAGGTCATGCGCACGATTTGCGAACAGCTGGCGGAAACAGGCGCCAGACCCGAACAGCTATTCATCAGTATCGCGGCCGGCGTGCCGGCCGATGCAATCGACGGCTGGCTGGGCGGCGGCAGAAGCATCGTGCGCTGCATGCCGAACACACCCGCCCTGCTGCAACTCGGCGCCACCGGATTAGCCGCCAACGCGCGCGTGACGGCGCCACAAAAAGCGGCGGCCGAGCATATACTAGCCGCGGTCGGAATCGCTATCTGGGTTGACGCGGAAGCTGATCTCGATGCCGTCACGGCGATCTCCGGCAGTGGCCCGGCCTACTTCTTTTACTTTATCGAGTTACTCGAAGCGGCCGGTGTCAAACTCGGGCTCGAAACGGAAACCGCGGCGCGACTCGCGCGTCAAACGGCGCTCGGCGCCGCCAGCATGGCGTTGCACGAAGACGTGGTCAAACTGCGCGCGCAGGTGACTTCGAAAAAAGGCACCACCGAGCAGGCGATTCTATCGTTCCAGCAAAATCAGCTGGCGCGGCTGGTCGACGAAGCCACCGCTGCCGCGCAACAGCGGGCGCAGCAACTGGCTCGCGAGTTAACCCAGGACCAGGAATAGACATTATGGGCTCAAGCTACCTGTTATCTCCGTTAATGTTGATCATCAATACGCTGTTCGATCTCTACATACTGCTGGTACTGTTGCGTTTCCTGCTGCAAATGTTGCGCGCCGACTTTTATAACCCGGTCTCGCAATTCATCGTCAAGTTGACCACGCCGCCGCTCAAGCTTATGCGTCGTGTCATCCCCAGTGTCGGCGGACAGGATGCCGCCTCGATCGTGCTTTGCCTGCTGTTGATATACGCCAAGTTTTTACTGATGCGCGCGCTGTCGATTCCCGCGGTGCATATTGGTGGCGTCATGGCGCCGCTCAGCGTCAGTTACGGCGGCCTGCTGGTGTTCTCAATCGCTGACCTGGTCGCCCTGTTGTTGACCGTGTTCCTGGTCGCAATAATTATCAAGGTCATTCTGAGCTGGGTGAATCCGGGGCACTACAACCCGGTGATCGGGCTGGTCGACAGGCTGGCCGAGCCGGTGCTCAGGCCGGTTCGAAAAATCGTACCGTCCATCGGCGGTCTCGATCTGTCGCCGCTGTTCGCTACCCTGCTGGTACTGGTGGCAAAGATGCTGATCGTACCGCCGATCATCTACCTCGGAAACTTCTGACTACTAATCCCTGCGGCCGGCAAGCTGCCCGGCCCCGTTAACCTCGGGACTCTGCAGCCGAAGATTCGGCCTTGTGCCGCGCCTGGATAAACTCGCTGTGCGATACGTAGAGCAGATCGGCAACCTGGCGTATCAGGTGCTCCTCGTAATGGTCCTTGTTGCCATCGGCAAAAACCATGTCCCACATCATCTCGACCACTCGCAGCTTCATTGCGTGATCGTAGTGCTGGTTTAACAGGCGGGTCACGTGCTGCGTCGAAACCAGCCGATCGGCATCTGCTTCGGCCTCCTCCATCAGTGCATCCAGCTCGTCGCTCGACAGCTCGAACTGTCGCTCGAGCAACTGTCGCAGGCGTGCCTGCTCGGCGGGCTGCACGATGAAGTCGGCACGCGTTACCTCGATCAGTAAAACCGCGGTCGCAACCCGCAACGCATGCTCCAGGTCGATGGGGTCAGATTCGATCGATTCGATCGTGAGGAATTTGAGGAGAATTTTTTTCATAGGGATTATTGATTGCAAACGAGATCGTTTTATGCAAAATCTATCGAATTATTTAATAAATTTTAACTATTATGACGCTTACCGAGCTCCGATACATTGTCGCCGTTTCACAAAAGAACCATTTTGGCAAGGCGGCTCAGGCCTGTTTCGTGAGCCAGCCTACCTTAAGTATCGCGATAAAGAAACTGGAGGAAGAGCTCGATGTTCGCCTGTTCGAAAGGAGCTCGAAGAACGAAATCCGCATTACCGAAATCGGCCAGCAAATCATCAACCAGGCCTATATCGTACTGCAGGAAGCCCAGATTCTGACCGAAATAGCGCAACAGGGTAAAGACCCCTTGTCCGGTCAGTTCAAGCTCGGCGTGATCTACACTATCGGCCCCTACCTGCTGCCCAGCCTGATCCCGATGCTACGCAAAAGCGCGCCCAACCTGAAACTGATTATCGAGGAAAACTTTACTGCAAACCTGTTTCAGTCGCTCAAGCAGGGCGCGCTCGACGCGATTATCATATCCTACCCCTTCGATGAACCGGGTATCGAAACCGCGCCGCTATACGACGAACCCTTTATCGTGGCACTGCCGCGCAATCACGAATGGAAACAGCGCGAAGAGGTTCGCCCCGAAGACCTGTCGTCACAGGATTTGATGTTGCTGGGTGCCGGGCACTGCTTTCGCGACCAGGTCATCGAGGCCTGCCCCGAGTGCATGTCGGGGGACAGCGAACTCACGCGCACGCTCGAGGGCGGCTCACTGGAAACCATACGCCACATGGTGGCGGCCGGTACCGGCATTACCGTTCTGCCGCGAACCAGCATCACGCAAAGCCAGAAGAACGAGGCGCTGATCGATATCAAACCGTTCGCCGATCCGTCGCCGAGTCGCACTGTCGCCATCGCCTGGCGCAAACACTACCCGCGCAAGGAAGCCATTTACACGATTCGCGATACCATTCAAGCCACCCCGCTCGACGGCGTCGAAGTTATCCAGTCCGTGGCGTGATCGAGAAACTGCTGCGCCAGGATCGCGAGCTCAAGCGCGCCAAGATAAACAGCGAAACCGCCAGGATTCCGTGGCTGGAGCTGCAGCGGTTCTTTGCCGCCGGCAAGGTCATGCAGGTATCCGCCGGTCTGGACCTGGTAGACGTCGCCTACGCGATGCAGCAGGATGATGTCGAGCAGGTGCAGCAATGGACCGAGACGCAACAGCTTGGGCTCGTAGCGGACGACCAGGCGCGCGAATGGATCAGCAACGAATCGTCGCTTTGGGCAGTGGTGGTGAAACCCTGGGTGCTGGTGCAGGAACCCGACTGAGGACAGCAGACTCCGGGCGGACGTCTATACTTTAGTTACGACATAGTCCTGAAGTTTGACGTGGCAACCAGCTTTCCGCATAAAATAGATCGGTTCAACATCCACCAGATACTCGGCCAGGGTAGCCAGGGTATTGTTTACCTCGCGGACGATCCGGATCTGAATCGCAAGGTCGCCATCAAGTCGGTCAATCTGAAAACCGGATTTCAGCTCGACGGCAACATCGACCAGTTGCTTGCCGAGGCGCGCACCGTCAGCAAGCTGCAACATTCCAACATCGTCGGCATTTTCGACATTGGCATGCAGGATAACGCTCCCTACCTGGTGCTCGAGTTTATCGACGGCGAATCCCTGAAGAGCAAGATTCGTCAGGGCTGCAGCCTGGATCAGAAAATCAGCATCATGCGCGATATCCTGCAGGGCGCGGCCGCGGCTCATGCCCAGGACATCGTGCATTGCGATATCAAACCCGCCAATATCATGCTGAGTGAGCAGGGGCAGGCAAAAATAGCCGATTTCGGCCTGGCCTTTCTAACCGATGCGGTCGGCAGGGACAGCGATGCGCTCTACGGCACGCCTCAATACATGGCCCCTGAATACCTCGAGACGCACAAGCATCAAAAGGTATCCGACGTGTTTTCGATCGGGCTGGTCTGTTACGAACTGCTAACCGGTAAGCCGGCATTTACCGGCAAAGACGTCTACCAGGTAATCAACGCCATCACCAATAACGAAGCCACTCCGCCATCCCGGGTCAATGGAGATATCGACGAACGCCTCGATGCGCTGATCATGAAATCACTGGAAAAGGATCCGGCACAACGCTACCCGGATGCCAGCGCAATGCTGCAGGCGTTAAACGATTATCTCGCGCTGGATGAGGTTGCGGCAGCATCGGAAAATAGCGATGCCACCGTCAAGTTCCTGCTGCGACGCATACGTCACAAGAAAGACTTCCCGGCCTTTTCCCATACCATCAGCGTATTGAACCAGGCATCGACCAGCGACACCGAAAGTTTGACCAACGTTTCGAACACGATACTCAAGGATTACTCGCTGACGAACAAGGTGCTGCGCCTGGTCAACTCGGCCTATTACAACCGCGGTGGCGGCAAGATCAGCACCATTTCACGCGCCGTCGTTATGCTAGGCATCAACCCCGTGCGCAGTCTCGCCACCGGGTTGATGCTGTTCGAGCACATGCAAAACAAACTGCAGGCCTCGCAACTGAAGGAGAACGCGGTGCAGGCGTTGTTCAGCGGCCTGCTGGCAAATTCGCTGGCCAACTCGCTTAAAATTGCGAATCACGAGGAAGCTTTTCTGTGCGCATTGCTGCAACAGCTCGGTAAAATGCTGGTCGGATTCTACCTGCACGACGAAGCGCGCGCGATCGACAAGATGATGCTGCAGCGGGACTGCAGCGAGGAGGCGGCCGTCATCCAGGTGCTCGGAATCAGCTACGCACGGCTGGGCATGACAGTAGCGCGCGAATGGGGATTCCCGCGCCTGATAACCGACAGCATGCAGCCACTCGACTTCGACGACTTACCGGAGGCGAGCACCCCGGACGAAACCCTTCACTTGATCGCGCAATTCAGTAGCGCGCTCGGCGCCTGCCTGACGCTGCCGCTGCAGCAGCAGGCGCCGGCCATCAAGACGCTTGCCAAGCAGTTCTCCACGGTGCTCGCACTCGACGAGAACCAGGTATCGGAGTTACTGGAAAACTGCCACAAGGAGTTGACCCAGTTCTCGCGCCTGATCCAGTTCGATCTCGAGAAAAGCCTTTACTACCAGCAAATTTCTTCCAGCGGCAACCAGGAACCCGAGTCCCTGCAGGAGCAAACTCAAAGGCAGGAGTTCGGCGTCACCGACAGCGTGCAGATTCTGGTGGACGAGGCCGATCCGCTCTCGCAGTCGGCCGACAAGGTGCTGACCGACGGCATTCAGGACATTACCAATACCCTGACCGGGGAGTGCAGTATCAACCAGGTGATGCAGATGATCCTCGAAACTATTTACCGCGCGCTCGGCGGCGCGCGCGTCGTTTTATGCCTGAAGGACCCACAAAATGCCTGTATCAAGGCGCGATTCGGTTACGGCGAAGACGTCGATCGCGTCATCGAGTACTTTTCGATACCGTTGACAACCCAGTCCGACGTGTTTCATGTGGCCTTTAAAAACAATGTCGATATTCGTATCGAGGACACCCGCGACGAAAAGATACGCGGCAAGATTCCCGCCTGGTATCACCAGAACATCGCCGCGCGCAGCTTCACGATTTTTCCAATCGTTATCAAGCAAAAGCCGATTGCCCTGATTTACATCGATTGCGCGAGTGCCGAGACAATTAACATTACCGACAACCAGCTGAGCCTGTTGAAAACCCTGCGCAACCAGGCAATTCTGGCAATCAAGACCCTGGGCTAGTCCACGTCGCCGCGGGACTATGGCGGCGGTAAAAATCTGTAGTAGAATTGCGCTCCCTGTATTTATGAGACCCGGCCAGATGTCCCGAGTTACCGTATATAGTTCCGCCCATTGTGCGTTCTGCACCCGTGCCAAGATCATGCTGGAAAAATGGAATATCGATTACGACGAGGTTCGCATCGACGGCGATAGCGCGGCGATGAAGCAATTCGTCGAGGTTACCAACGGCGCGCACACGGTGCCGCAAATCGTGATCGACGGCAAGCCGATCGGCGGATTTACCGAACTAACCGAATTGCACATGGACGGCGAGCTTGACGATTTGATGCAGTCTGATTAGTTTTGCCCGATGCCCAAAACCGAAAAACCTACTTTTCGCATCCAGTTTCATAACGGCAACCGGATTTACGAACTCTATGCCCACGAGGTCAGCCAGTCGCAAATGGCGGGCTTTATCGAGATTGGCGAAATCATTTTTGGTGAACAGTCAAAGCTGCTGATCGATCCTGCCGAGGAAAAACTGAAGCTCGAATTTGCCAACGTCAAGCATACCTACATCCCGCATTTCGCCGTGATTCGCATCGACGAGGTCGAGCAAAGCGGCAAGAACCGCATTCTCGACAACGACGGCTCGAGCGTAACCAACTTCCCGGGGCAGACCAGCATCCCGCAGAAAACCTGAGCGGATTTCTGCCAGGCGCTGCCATGCAAATATCCGTCGTTATCCCCAGCTACAACCGCCGGCATACGCTGCAGAGAGCCCTGCAATCGGTAGTCGAACAAGGTTCGCCGGTAGATGAAATCATTCTTGTCGATGACGGTTCGAGCGACGGCAGCGCCGAAATGGTGGCCCGGGCGTTTCCGACGGTCAAGCTGATCCGCCAGCCGAACCTCGGCGTCAGCGCGGCGCGTAATCGCGGTATCGAGGCGGCGCGGCATGACTGGATAGCCCTGCTGGATTCCGACGACAGATGGCTCCCGAAAAAAATCGAAAAGATTCGTGCGACCCAGCGTCAACAGCCCGACTTCGTGCTGTTTCATTCCGATGAAATCTGGATGCGGCGCGGGGTGCGCGTCAACCCGAAGCACAAACATCGCAAACACGGCGGCTGGATTTTCGAGCAATGCCTGCCACTGTGCGCAATCTCCCCCTCGGCCTCGGTGATCAAAAAGTCGGTGTTACAGGAACTTGGCATGTTCGACGAAAGCCTGCCCGCCTGCGAGGACTACGATTTATGGCTGCGCCTGAGTCATCGATTCCCGGTTTGCTACCTGGACGAGGCCCTGATCGTCAAGTACGGCGGCCACGAGGACCAGCTATCGCGACAGTATCCGGCGATGGATCAGTTCCGGGTACGTTCACTGCATCGGCTGCTATGCGACCACGACCTGACCGCGGCGCAACGGGCGGCCGCGACGCATGAGCTGATGACCCGGCTCGATATTCTGCTCAAGGGTGCCAGCCGGCATGGCAACCGCGCGTTGCTCGACGAGTTTGTGCCAATGCGCGAATACTGGTGCAAGACCGCGACCGGGGCCGCGTCGTGTTGATCTGGGTCTGCGCGCTGCACTGCGAAGCCAAGCCGGTGATCGATTATTATCGGCTGAAGAAATCGCACGAGGAACGGGCCTTCGACGTTTACCGCGGCGATGACATGCTGTGTATCGTCAGCGGCATCGGCAAGCTGGCCAGCGCCGCGGCCTGCGCCTGGGTCGCAGCGCGCTACGAGCACGAAGCCGCGCTGGCCTGGATTAACCTGGGCGTCGCGGGCGCGGCCGAGCACGAGCTCGGCACGCTTTTCGTGCTTAACAAGATTGCCGACTCCGACAACGGTCAAAGCTACTACCCGGCACCCGCGGTTGCCACCTCGTTGCCAGCCAGCGCCTGCCTGACGCTAAGCCTGCCCAGCGACGATTATCGCGACGATACGCTGTTCGACATGGAGGCCAGCGGCTTTATTTACAGCGCCCTGCGCTTCAGCAGCGCCGAGCTCATGCAAAGCCTAAAAGTTGTTAGCGACAATCGGCGGCAGCAAACCGGCAAGAACCGGCAGCGCGTGAGCGAACTGGTTCAGGCTCACATCGAGCCGATCGACCACCAGGCCGCGGGCCTGCTGCGACTAAGACAGCAAGTGGCCGCACTCGAAATCCCGGCGGACTCCTGGCAGCAGTTGCTGTCGCTGGCGCATTTTTCGCAAACCCAGCGCTACCGCTTGCGGGTACTGTGGCGCTACCTTGGCAATCGGGAATTTGACTCCGAGGCACTGCTGCGGCAGCTGGCAGCGCAGAAGACGGCAAGCGCCATCATTGCGACGCTGGAACAGATCAGCTACCAGGATAGCGAGGAGCTATAGGCATGGTTAGCTGCGTATACATCGAATCAGCGATACGCGATCATCCAAGGGCTGCGCAGCTACTGCAACGGCTGCGCAAACTGCCGCTGGTGGAAATTGACCACTACGGCGAGGTTTTCAATCCGCGCGCCCAGAACTTTCGCCTGCAAAAACAAAATCCGGCCATCATCATCGCCCGCAAGAACAAGGGACAGGTGCTGGCGGCGCCAGAGGGTTACGGGCTCGGCGGCGAACATAACTACTACTTTTCACACATGCTGAACTGTCTCTACGATTGCCGCTATTGCTTTTTGCAGGGCATGTACCAGTCGGCCCACCAGGTGCTGTTCGTCAACTACGAGGATTTTGGCGAGCAAATCAGGCAAACCGCCAAGAACCACGCGGATAAACCAGTCTGGTTTTATTCGGGTTACGATTGCGACAGCCTGGCGAACGAGCCGATGACGCGCTTCACCGAGTATTTCATTCCGCTGGTGAAGTCGATCGATAACGCCTGGATGGAGTTGCGCACCAAGAGCACCCAGGTGCGTTCGATGCTGCAACTGGAGCCCAGTAGCAAGATCGTCACCGCGTTCAGCTTCAGCGATGCGACGAGTCACGCCAGACTCGAGCACGGCGTGCCCTCGATCGAAAAGCGCGTCAATGCCATGAGCCGACTGATCGAGGCCGGCTGGCCGGTCGGACTGCGTTTCGACCCGGTGGTTTATCACCGCAACTACCAGTCCGCCTTCGTCGATTTACTGGAGCAGATATTTACCCGCATCGATGCCCGGCAACTGCACTCGGTTAGCCTCGGAAGCTTTCGCCTGACGCGTGACCACTTCCGCAGCATTTCTCGACTCTACCCCGAGGAACCGCTGTTCGCGCAAAACATGAGCCTCGACAATGGTATTATCAGTTACCCGCTCGACCGCGAGCGCGAAATGATCGACTTCTGCGAAGCGCAATTGATGAATCACATTCCCGTACAGGCCTATCACCCCTGCGAATGGCATGGCTAAAGCAGACACAGTACTGGTAAGCGGCGCCAGCTCCGGCATCGGCCAGGCGACGGCCAGCCTGCTGTTGCAACAGGGCTACAGTGTCATCGGTCTCAGTCGACGTGGTCAGGTTGATGCCATGGCGCATGAAAATTTCACCCCATTGGCACTCGATCTCGATAACCTGCAGCAACTCGAGACCCAGATCAAGAAATTGCAGCTGAACCGAGACATCGGCGGTTTCGTGCACGCCGCCGGTCAGGGCTGTTTCGGCTCGATCGAACAATTTTCGATTGCACAGATCGAGTCCGCAATGCGAATCAACCTGACCAGCGCAATGGTAGTCTGCCGCGGCCTGCTGCCCGCCCTGCGCCGACGCGGCAACGGCCGCCTGATATTCATCGGTTCCGAATCCGCGCTCGCGGCAGGAAAAAAAGGCGCGCTTTACTGCGCCTCGAAATTTGGCTTGCGCGGTTTCTGCCTGTCGCTGCGCGAGGATTGCGCGAGCGATGGTATACAGGTGAGCCTGATCAATCCCGGCATGGTGCGCAGCCCCTTCTTCGATAACCTGTCGTTCGCGCCGGGTGCGCTGCCCGAGAACGCGATCGAAGTAGAAGATGTCGCCCGCGTGGTGTTACAAATCATGCAATCCAGCCCGCATATCGTCATCGACGAAGTGAATCTGTCGCCGCGCGTTAAATCCATCGACTTCGGGAAAAAGTCCTGATCCGACGCCGCCAAGACTGTCTGTACGGTAATCGACCGTCATTAAACGGCGCAACCGGGCGCAACAGGCCTGTTGCCCCGATCACTAAAACCTGAACGGCCTCGCGGGCACGAGGCGGTAGTGCGCTATTCCGCGGGCGCGGCAGCTCGCAGGCTATGCCTGCTTAACCTGGTCCAGGTCGGTTTGCTCAGGCTCCTCGACCAGGGTTTTAATCGAGACCGGTTCGCCGACCTGGTACCCCTGGATATAGTCGACGTTGGCCTCGCGCAATTTATTGAACATCGTGTCCGATTCGACAAACTCGGCGATCACTTCCATATCGAGACAGTGTCCAACCTCGGTCATCGAGCGTACGAACACATAGCTCTTGTCGTCCTCGATGATATCGCGGATGAATTCGCCGTCGATCTTGAGGTAATCAACCGGGAACTGCTTCAGGTAACTGAACGAAGACAGCCCGGTGCCGAAATCGTCGAGCGAAAACTTGGCGCCCAGCTCTTTGATCGAATTGATGAACTCCACCGATTTCTCGACATTGTCGACCACCGCGGTTTCGGTGATTTCGAAACACAGCTGGGTTATATCGATATCGCTTGCAGTCAGACTTTCCCGCAGGAACTTGTGAAAGGTTTGCGAACCGATACTGCGGCCCGACAGGTTCACCGAAAACATGACGTCGCTGAGCTTGTGCTGGTGTTGCTGCAGCCATTCGATAACGTTACTGACCACCCAGCTATCGATGCGCTCGATCAGGTTGTAACGCTCGGCCGGCGGCAGAAAATCATTTGGTGGAACAACGGTGCCGTCGGGACGAATATAGCGGATCAGGACTTCGTAATGGGTGTGACGCTCATCCTTGTCGATGGAAACGATGGGCTGGACATAGAGACAGAAGCGGTCCTCGCTGAAGCCTTCCATGATGCCTGAAACCCATTCCATCGACACCTGCTGCGCCATGACCTTTTCGTCGTTTTCATCGATGAAGTGATATTGATTGCCGCCGTTCTGCTTGGCCAGGAAGCAGGCGGTGGTCACCTTGGAATAGAAATCGGCGTATTCGTCACTCATGCGCCCGAAGGGCATCACGCCGATACTCGCCGTTACCAGGTACTCCTGTTCGTTCCAGACGAATCCGGAGTGCTGGATTTCGATGATAATCTTCTGGATCGCCTGCAGTGCCCGCTCCATTTCGAAAAACGGCATGATGATGCCGAACTCGTCTCCGCTCAGGCGCGCCAGGATATCGGACTTGCGCACATGTTTCTTGATCATGGCGCTTATCTGTTTTAGCAACAGGTCTCCGGCCGAACTGCCGCAGGTTTCATTGACCACCCTGAACTGGTCTATATCGAGGTAAGCCAGCACGTGCTGCGGCACCGCGTTGTTGTCCTCAGTCACCAGTGTTTCGAACTTTTGCTCGAAGGCGCTGCGATTGAGGAAACCGGTGAGCTGATCGTGGCTGCCCTCGTAACTCAACTTGCGGCGCAACTTACGGTCCTCGGAAACGTCTTTCAGAATAATGACGAAGCCAACATCCTCGGCCTCCATGTCGATCATCGGCGATGCGGAAAACTCGAGTTCCACGATATTACGGTTGGGATCGAAGAAAAACATCGAGCTGATTGACAGCTTGCGGCTCAGTAACTGACGGATATCGACAATGCGCGTGGTCTGTCGGTTGGCGTAAAGAATCAGCACTTCGTGAATCGAGGTATCGATAAGCTTTGACTGCTTGTCGCCAAACAGCTTTTCGGCGCTCGGATTGACCAGCTTGATACGGTCCTTCGAGTCGATAACGATTACCGGGTTGGTAATCGAATCGAGCGTGGTGGCAATAAAGTCTTTTTCCGAGCGCAACTTTTCTTCGATCTGGCGACGCGATATGGTTTCGACCTCTAGCCCCTCCACCATTTCGTTGTAGGCGACCACCAGGTCCCTGAGTTCGCTCGGCAGCCCATCTTCGCTGATGGACGCGTAGCGACCGGTCAGCAGCGCGCCCACGGAATTCCTGAGCTTGTTCATCGGCATGAAGGCGCGGTTCAGCAGGAACAACACCAGCACCAGCGCGCTTACCGTCGCGATCGTGGTAATTACGAAAAAATTGGTTTCGGTTTGTTGCAGCCGGTCGAGAACCGGTTGCTGATCATAGGAAGCGCTAATGGTCGCGCCGAGGAAGGCATCGTCACCATAGAGCTTGTAGACCGGGTACAAATGGGTTTCCTCGCTCTGCGCCACCCACCTGGGGGAGCGGTGCAGATTCGCGCCCTGGCCGTTGTCGACGCTAATCGGGATTCCTACCTGCTGCTCGATGCGTTTCAAACCCTCGACCGCGTAAGCGACGATATGCAGGTATGCTCTCGGCTCCAGCGCACCGACCGGCACCAGCACCTCGCTGTACAATTCGCCGTCGAAACTGCACAGCGAGTACTTTGGTTTCAGCAGCCTGACCAGGGAACCGCCGATCGATTCCAGCGCGGTGGGGCAACCAGCGTAGTCATTCAGATAATCGTCGGTGCTGTGCGCGAAAATATCACCCGAGAGGTCGCGCACGATGATGGCCTTGAGTTTGAAGTGGCCGGCCGCGGCCTGGTAACGGCTGTAGCTTTCGCCGAGCCAGGCGCGCAATTGCGCGGCATCACGCTGTTCCAGCGCGGTAGTGAAAGGCGCTTCATTTTGCAGCCTGAAGGCAAACTGTTTCTGGTGATCGTAGAGTTGCTGTATCGCTTCGGTGGTTTCGTGCTCGAGCATGGACTCCAGCGCGTCGACCTGCGCCTCGATAGCGTGCGCGCGGTAAACCTGGGTACTATAAATCGCAAGGCCATAAGCAAGCGCGCCCAGCCATAGCAGGGCGAAGCCGATAATAAACTTGAAACTGTAGATGCGCGAAAGCACGGCGCTAATCGATCACATAGGGATAATCCTTATCCCTCCACTCGACGAATCCGCCTCGCAACCAGAACAACCTTTTGTAACCACAGCCTGACGCTATCTGGATGGCCTCGATGCTCGCATCCCCCGCGTTACCATTACAGTACAAAACCATAGCTTGTTCCGCGGATTTTGCCAGTTTGGCGAGGGTGGCACAGTCGGTTTCTGCCAGCGGCAAATTCCGGGCCGTCTCGATATGACCCTGAACGTAGTCTTCGCGATGGCGCACATCGATAATTTTCAGGTTCGGTGACGACCGGTAGAGCTCGATTAAATTTTCTGCATCGATGGTAACCGCAACTGCTTGCGAGCCCGGATTGTCGGACGGCGTCGGAGCATCCGCTGCTGCCAGCACGGAGGGAACTAAAATTGCCAATACGATCGACACGGTCGAAGGCAAAGATCGACAGATGCCTGTCAGTGTCATAGCTTAGGCGCCAGTCTGGCTAGGTCTTGTTTAGATCTCTATATTTAATAATTTATTAATCAACGAGTTAGGATAACTTCTTGATTAATTTTCTAACAAGATACTCCTGTGCCACGCAAACCACAATAGCCCGCCGGATTTTTTTCCAGGTATTGCTGGTGATAATCCTCGGCATAGTAGAACGGGCCGGCTGGCAGAATTTCCGTGGTGATCGGTGCAAACCCGGCAGATTCCAGATTTTGCCGGTAGCGCTGCATGCTTTGTTCGGCGATCATCCGCTGCGCATCATCGTGGTAGTAGATTCCGGAACGATACTGGGTACCCTGATCATTACCCTGGCGCATACCCTGGGTCGGATCATGCGATTCCCAGAATACCTTGAGCAGCGCTTCGAGTCCGATCTGCTGCTGGCGGTAAACCACCAGCACGACCTCGTTATGCCCGGTCATGCCGGTGCAGACTTCCTGGTAGGTCGGATTCGGGGTGTGGCCGGCCGCATACCCTACCGCGGTGGTATGTACCCCGGGCAGAGTCCAGAACAGGCGCTCCGCACCCCAGAAACAGCCAAGCCCGAGCACTATCTGTTCACAATCCTCGGGGAACGGTTCCACCATCGAGGTGCCGAGCACCAGGTGGACCGGATCGAATTGCACGGCCCGGTCGCGGCCCGGCAGGGCCTGCGCTACGGTCGGAATTTCGGTGGGTCGGCCAAACATAAGTTGTCTCCTGTCGTGAGAGTCGAACGGACGCTAGTTTCCAGCGGAATCGAGGTCGAGTTCAACCCAGGTTGGCGCATGATCGGATGGTTTCTCCATCCCGCGTATATCGTAATCTACACCAGCATCGACCACCTTAGGCTTCAGTAGTTCCGAAACCAGTAAATGATCTATGCGCAAGCCGCGCCTGGGTTCGCGTTCGAACCCGCGACTGCGGTAATCGAACCAGCTAAAACAATTATCCTCGCTGGCGTGGCACAGGCGAAATCCGTCGTGCAGGCCGAGCGCGGTCAGCTGCTCGAACCACTCACGCTCTTCCGGCAGGAAGCTGGTTTTACCGGTTTTTAGCCAGCGTTTGGCGTTGTCTTCACCGATACCGATATCGGAATCCTGCGGTGCAATATTGTAATCCCCCATCACCACGAGCCTGGAGGCACGCATATCATAATGGCTGAAGAATTCGATCACGTCGCGGTAAAAGCGCTGTTTGGCCGGAAACTTGACGGCGTGGTCGCGGCTTTCTCCCTGCGGGAAATAACCGTTGAAGACAAATATCGATTCGCCATCCAAATCATACTCGCCGCCGATGAAACGTTTCTGCGCCTCATCGCCATCGTTCGGGAAACCGTAACAGGGATTGACGCAGCTCCGTCGCGACATCAACGCGACGCCGTAATGGGTTTTCTGCCCGCAGTAAATGACCTGGTATCCCATTTCGTTGATCGCTTCCAGCGGAAATTCGTGATCCTGAACCTTGGTTTCCTGCAGACCGATAAACTCGGGCGCATGCTTGTCGATCACGCTTTGTAACTGGTGCAGCCGCTGACGTAGGCTGTTAACGTTAAACGAGACTAGCTTCATGTCTTGCCTTATCCTCGTAATGCTGCAGCAACTCGGCGAGGTTTTCATCGCCCAGCCCTGATTCCAAATTTTGCTCGAGTCGCCCGAGCAGGTCCGCAACCGCCGCATCGCTGCGAAAACTGTCGCTATGGCCTTCGTCCTCGGCCTCGCGCGCACTGCGCAAAATGTCTACCAGGCGAATATGCTCGATCGAATATCCGGGCAAAAACCGCGGCGGATCACCCGCTGACTGCTGCACCAGGCCGTCCTGCTGCAACGCTTGCAACATTCGCTGCAACAAATCTACCG
>CAMYON010000043.1 GCA_947260025.1 uncultured Gammaproteobacteria bacterium | reverse complement strand
TCGTCACCCAACCCGACGGCGCATAACACGCGTCCGCCGTTTGACAGGATATTGCCGTCGGCATCGCGCATGGTGCCGGCGTGGAACACCTTGCCGTTATCCGTTTCTGGCGGGATATTCGCGATCATCTCGCCCTTTGCATAGCTGTCGGGATAGCCCGCAGCCGCCATCACCACGCCGAGGCTGGCGCGTTGATCCCAGCGTATGGTTTTGCCTTCCAGTTTGCCGTCGCAGGCTGCCAGGCAGAGTTCGACCAGGTCGGACTGCAGGCGCATCATGATCGGTTGGGTTTCAGGATCGCCGAAGCGGCAATTGTATTCGAGCACGCTAACGCTGCCGTCGGCCCCGATCATCAGGCCCGCGTAGAGGAAGCCACGATAGCGATTGCCTTCTGCCCGCATGCCCCGGACCGTTGGAAGAATGATGTCACGCATTACCCGGGCTTCGATTTCCTGGCTCAGCACCGGTGCCGGCGAGTAGGCGCCCATACCGCCGGTATTGGGGCCGAGATCGCCGTCGTCGCGCGCCTTGTGATCCTGCGAGCTGGCCATTGGCAGCACTTGCTCGCCATCGACAATGCAAATATAGCTGGCTTCTTCGCCCGGCAGAAACGATTCGATCACGACCCGGTGACCGGCTTCGCCGAAGCGATTGCCGGCCAGCATGTCGGTAATGGCGGTTTCGGCCTCGGCCTGGGTCTGCGCGATGATGACGCCCTTGCCGGCGGCGAGGCCGTCGGCCTTGATCACGATCGGGATTCCCCGGCGGGCGACATAGTCGCAGGCGGCGCCGATCTCGGTAAAGCTCTGGTAGGCCGCGCTCGGAATCTGGTGGCGGGCGAGGAAATCCTTGGTGAAGGTCTTGGAGCCTTCGAGTTGGGCAGCGTTCGCGCTGGGCCCGAAAATCTTCAGACCGCCAGCCTCGAAGCGGTCGACGATGCCGGCAACCAACGGCGCCTCGGGACCGACGATGGTCAGTCCGATACCATTTGCGGTTGCAAACTCGAGCAGCGCATCGATATCCTCGGCGCCGATAGCGACGTTTTCGATGCCGTCTTCGAGGTCGGTGCCGGCATTACCCGGCGCCACGTAAACCCGCGTCGCCAACGGCGACTGCGCGGCCTTCCAGGCCAGTGCATGTTCGCGTCCACCGCCTCCAACGATTAACAGCTTCATTGAATCATCCCGTCAGCTAGTGTCGAAAATGGCGCATGCCGGTAAAAACCATGGCCATGCCGTGCTCGTTTGCGGCCGCGATAACCTCGTCATCGCGCATCGATCCGCCCGGCTGGATAACCGCGCTGATTCCGACCGCGTTGGCGGCATCGATGCCGTCGCGAAACGGGAAGAAGGCGTCCGACGCCATCACCGAACCTGCAACCTGCAGATCGGCGTGCTCGGCCTTGATCGCGGCGATGCGTGCGCTATTGATACGCGACATCTGGCCCGCGCCGACGCCGATCGTCATCTGGTCGCGAGCGTAAATAATGGCGTTCGATTTGACAAACTTGGCAACCTGCCAGGCGAAAACCATATCCTGCATCTGCTGCTCTCCGGGTTTAACCTCGCTGACAACCTCGAGCCCGTGGTACAGCGCCTGGTCGGCTTCCTGCACCAGCAATCCACCGTTGACGTGCTTGTAATCGAGGCGGGTGTCGAATTGTTCCCATTGGCCACAGCCCAGCAGGCGCACGTTCTCCTTGCTTGCAATCGCCGCCGATGCGTCAGCCTCGACCGCCGGCGCGATGATGACCTCGACGAACTGCCGCTCGATGATCGCCCTTGCGGTATCGGCGTCGAGCGTGCGATTGAATGCAATAATGCCGCCGAAGGCCGATTCCGGGTCGGTGCTGAAGGCGCGCTGGTAGGCATCGTGGATGTTATCCGCCAGCGCAACGCCGCAGGGATTGGCATGCTTGACGATAACGCAGCAGGGCGCCTCGAACTGCTTCACGCATTCGAGCGCCGCATCGGTGTCGGCGATATTGTTGAACGATAGCGCCTTGCCCTGCAATTGCCGCGCGCTGGCAACGCTGGCCTCGGTGCTGCCATCGGCGCGGTAGAAAGCGGCCGCCTGGTGCGGATTCTCTCCGTAGCGCATCGACTGGGCATGGCGGAATTGCAGGTTAAGGGTGCGCGGAAATGCCTGATCCTCGCTGTTTTGCACCATTCGGCCGAAGTAGTTGGCGATGGCGCCATCGTATTGCGCCGTATGCTCGTATGCCTTGATCGCGAGCGAAAACCGGGTGGCGTCGCTGACGCTGCCGTCGGCGGCCATTTCCTGCAGCAACGCCGGGTAGTCCTCGGGATCGACCACAATCGTTACGCTGGCGTGATTCTTGGCAGCGGCGCGCACCATCGCGGGGCCACCGATATCGATGTTTTCGATTGCATCTTCGAGGCTGCAATCCGGGTTGGCTACCGTTTGCTGAAACGGGTAGAGGTTAATGATAACCAGGTCGATCGGCGCGATACCGTGATCCCGCATTACCTCGTCGTCGATGCCGCGCCGCCCCAGAATGCCGCCGTGCACCGTCGGATGCAGGGTTTTGACCCGCCCCGCCATCATTTCAGGAAACCCGGTGTGATCCGAAATTTCGGTGACCGCGATGCCCGCCTCGGCGATCAATTTGGCAGTGCCGCCAGTCGACAGTAATTCGACGCCATTGTTGTTGAGAGTCTGCGCCAGTTCGACGATGCCGGTTTTATCTGAGACGCTGAGCAGCGCGCGGCGAATAGCCTGGGGCATAAAGTATCCGTATAGGTAGTGATTAAAGCGACATTATAACCAATCGATCTGCGGTCAGTATTAAGGTTCGATATGGTATTGCTTAAGTTTCTTGCGCAGGGTGCCGCGGTTGATCCCGAGGCAGGATGCGGTTCTGGACTGGTTGTTATCGCAATGTCGCAGCACGGTTTTGAGCATCGGCTGTTCGATTTCCGAGATCACGGTGTCGAAAAGATTGCAGGGTAGCTCGCCATCGAGATCGTCGAGGTACTTGCGTATTGCCTGTTCTACCGACTGTTGTAAAAGACTTGTGTTTTTCTTTTTAGCCACACTCTCTAACCACGTTGCGTCGTGGACACTCCTCATGATGCCCTGTCAAAGCTCTCCAGGTAGCGGTTATCGAAGTAAGCCTCGATCGTCTGCAGCTGTTGCGTCGCTGTTTGTGCCTGCATTAATGCGGGCTTGACGATGTGATAGGTATCGCTGTGGCCAAGTTGCCAGTTAATATGCTTACGCGCGATCCGCACTCCCTGGTGTTCCCCGTAGAACGCATACAGATTTTTTAAATGGCTGATAAGCCACGTTTGTTTTAATTGGTCCGAGGGTTCCACGGGCTCTTTGCCGGTGTTCAGATAGTGCTCGATCTGGCCAAAAATCCACGGACGCTGCTGCGCAATACGGCCAACCATAATAGCATCAGCTGCCGTGAAGTCCACGACCATTTGCGCTTTTCTCACAGAATCGATGTCGCCATTTGCGATAATCGGCAGCTCAACGGTTTGCTTGACCCGGCGAATGGTTTCGTACTCGGCCGAACCCTGGTAGCGATCTTCGCGGGTGCGTCCATGAATAGTCAGGGCCGCAATGCCGCAATCCTCGGCGATGCGGGCAACTTCGAGAGCGTTGCGTTGAGCGCGCGACCAGCCGGTGCGAATCTTCAGCGTAACCGGCACCTCGACCGCGGCAACCACCGCCCGCAGAATCGATTCCACCAGCCTCGTGTCTCGCAGCAGGGCCGATCCGGCGTCGACCTTGCACACCTTTTTGGCGGGGCAACCCATGTTGATATCGATGATCTGCGCACCCTGCGACACGTTGTAGGCGGCGGCTTCTGCCATCATTTGCGGGATCCCGCCGGCGATCTGGACGATGATCGGCCCGGGCTCACCGTCGTGATTCATGCGCAGGCGGGTTTTGCGGCTGTCTCGCAGGTCGGGGCGACTGGTAATCATTTCGGACACCGTCATCCCGGCGCCCAGCTGCCGGCACAACTGGCGGAAAGGGCGGTCGGTGACGCCGGCCATGGGTGCCAGCACCAGGCGATTCGAAAAACGATAGGGTCCGATAGCAAATGACATTTGATTTACTTTTCCGCAGCGGGCTCTATCTTATCGATCGTCTGGCATTCGAGAAAGATGCGATTTTCGCAGGTGGCGCAAATACTCTTGTCGAGCCGGCCAAAAATAGAGGAAAGTGCGTCCAGCTTGCCGTCGAATATATTGGCCTCGCCCAACTCGTCGGCATAGCCGCCGCGATTGAAAACCTTGGCGGCGCTATCCCGTAGCCGGTACATGTAAAGATCGCCTCCTATCGCGCGCCTGTCTCGTGTCTCCTTGATCAGCAGCTCCGCGCCGGCCACGTCAACCTGGGCGATGCCCTTGGTCAACAGCAGCAGATGCTTTTGCTCGGGATAATGCTCACGGTAACGACGCAACAGTTCCCCGACGTGAGCTACCGAACCAAAATAAAGCGAGTCGTCGATTCGTAATATCTTCAGTTGCGGGCACTCGGGCAGGGAATGACCGTAGATGAACTTCCGGGTCGTCGAATTCGTGTCTGGGACTCGCGGCGACATCCTCGGGCGCGACGTCTTGCGCAGGAAAATCATCAGCGACAGGATGACCCCGGCCAGAATCGCGAATTCGATCGAAAAGAAGACGGTACCGAAAAAAACGATCCCGAGAATCACGGCTTCGTTTTGATCGGCGCGCAGGATTTTTCGTATCTGGTCGAAATTGATCAGGCGCCAGGCCACCAGGAACAGCAGGCCGGCGACCGCCGCCTTGGGCAGATGGGCTGTCAACGGCGCCACCAGCAGCACCAGTATCACCAGCAGCACGCCCGCGAGTGCCGCCGCCATCGGCGTGCGCGCCCCGGCGTCGTAATTGGCGCCGCTGCGATTGAAGGAGCCGGTTGCGACATAGGACGAAAAGAAACTGCCAAGAATATTGGACAGGCCCTGTCCGGTAAACTCCTGGTTGCCGTCGATCGGCTGCCCCGACTTGAGCGAGATCGAGCGCGCGATCGAAACTGCCTCGGTCAGCGCAAACAGTGTCATTGCCAGCGCCAGTGGCGAGAGCTGGCGAAATACATCGAGCGAAAACTGCGGCATAGACAACGGCGGTAGTTGCTGGGGCAGGGCGCCGACCATGTGGATGCCGGATGTCTCCTCACCAAAGATCAGGTTGAACAGCGCTGCGGCAATGCTGCCTGCGACCATTGCCGCAATCATGCTCATGCCGCCGAGGCGGCGCTGCGCAAGGATCCCACTCAGCAGCGTAATGAGCGCTACCACCGTCACCAGCGGATGCAGGTCTTTCCAGTTTTGCCAGAGAAACTCGAGCGTGGCTATCAAATGTGCACCATCCGGGATGTCGATGCCGAGAAATTGCTCGGCCTGCTTGGCCGCGATCAGGCAGGCCGCCCCGGCGGTAAAGCCGACCACGACCGAATGCGAGATGAAATTGACCAGCGCCCCGAGACGCACCACGCCCATGATCAGTTGCAGTACCCCGACCATGAAGGCCAGCGTAATCGCGAGCGCAACGTACTCCTCGCTACCCGGCGTCGCGATGCCGCTCAGGGAAGCGAACATAATGACCGAGGCCGCGGTTGTCGGTCCTGAAACCAGGTGCCATGACGAGCCGAACAGGGCCGCGATCACCGCTGGCACCATACTGGTATAGAGGCCGTACTCGGGCGGCATGCCGGCGATCGCGGCGAAGGCGACGCCCTGCGGCAGCACGATCGCGGCGCCGGTAAGTCCGGCGATAGCGTCGGCGCGCATGCTGCTGCGTGTCATGCCTCTGCCCCAGCGGAGGAACGGCAGGAAGCGGTTGAGTTGGTACTGGAGGTTCATTGCTTTGCTTGTGGTCAATCCCTGATTTATAGCGCAAGCGGCGCGGCGCTGCAGCGAAAATATACTCCGAGAACGAGGCCACGGATAGCAGTAAAATTCGATGCCGGCATTAGGTCAACTTATTGTTAGCCCGGGCCTAGTAAAATTCGAATTCGTAGGTCAGGGCATCGGTACCTGGATCGACGATTTCAATGCGAAACTGGACGATATTACCAGCCTCGACGACTCCCCGGTTCTTGTCTTCGAGCAGGTATTCCGCGGGCTTGAACAGGCGGTTGGCAATCAGTTTGCCCTGCACGTCGAACAGGCTGATCAGCATATCGGGCATTTTCTGGGCAAACGGCGCCTGGTTGGCAAAGGATCCGGTCACCATCAGGGCGTCGTTCGCGACTGGATGGGTGAACACGTTTCGTTCCAGCAAGCGGAGTTGCTCGGTGCTGGCAAACGCGGTTTCGGCGCATGGCAGCAGCTGGCACAGGTTGATTACCTGCTGCTGGTAGCGCGGATCCTCGATCAGCTGGTAGCGCTGATAATAAACCGACTGCGCGATACCGAGCGCAACCAGTAACAGGATGCCGATAAACCAGCCCAGCGGCCCGATCGAAAAGAAGGACCTGCGCTCGGAACCGTACATCGCTTCGTGCAGGCTGAGTTCCTGCGGCGCGTCAGGCCTGGCTGATTCATCGAAGTCGGTTACGGGTAAGGTTTGCTCCTCGGAAAAATCATCTTCCAGCTGTTCGTAGTAGTCGGGTGGCAGCTCGCCCTCGTAGTTTTTCAGGCCGTGCAGTGCGTTGAAAACACAGCCGCATTCCCCGCAACGCACCTTGCCGTAAGCCTGTTGCAGCTGTTTTTCGGTCAGGCGATAACGACTCTTGCACTGACTGCAGGTGGTTTCCATTATTTCGCCGAGATGTGTGCTCTTGTACATGGCCGCCCGGTTAGATTCGTTTGCCGCTGATACATACCCAGTCTTCGCGACAGCTCGCCGCCGCCAACTGGAAGCGCGACTGGTAGGCCAATTGTATATCCTCGAGCTGTGATTTGAGTATGCCTGAAAGCAAAATATGGCCGCCGAATTTTACCAGGCCGGCGAAGCGCGGTGCCAGCTCGACCAGCGGTCCGGCGAGGATATTCGCGATCAGCAATTCAACCGAATCGCCCGGCATGGCTTCAGGCGTGGAAATTCGAACCTGGTCGGCGCCGATATCGTTGGCCTCGAGGTTTGCTTCGCAAGCGCTGAGCGCCTGGCTATCGATATCGACCGCGCAGACATGTGACGCCCCCAGCTTGATTGCCGCTATCGCGAGAATGCCCGAACCGCAACCGTAGTCGATCACCCGGATGCCGGCGGGTTTGTTCGCCGCCAGCCACGCCAGGCATAACGCGGTGGTGGGATGGCTGCCGGTACCAAAGGCCAGGCCCGGATCAAGTTCGATGACGGTGGCTTGCGGATCCGGAGGCTCAGACCAGCTCGGCACGATCCACAGGTCCGGCGCGCATTGAACGGGTTTGAAATGCTGCTTGTAAGCCTGTTCCCAGTCCTGATCCTGCAGGCCGTGCCGCCGCAGGCTGGCTGTCGTTTGATCGGGCAATGCGCCGGTTATCTGCTGGTACAGGGTTTCGGGATCGGCCTCGGCGGCAAAGGTAGCGGTCAGAACCGATTCCTGCCACAACGGCGTGGTGCCGGGTAGCGGCTCGTAAATAGGCTCGTCCCCGGCATCGCCGATGGAAATACTGAGTGCTCCCAGTTCCAGCATCAGGTCTTCAATGTGCTCGAGCTCGGATGCCTGGCAATTCAGGCTGAATTGCCACCAGGTCATGCCGCTCAGTCGATCCCGAGTTTTTTCTCGAGATAGTGGATGTCGGTGCCGCCGGCGCCGAAATTACCGTCGCTGAGAATTTCCTTTTGCAGATCGATATTGGTTTTGATGCCCTCGATGACGATCTCTGATAGCGCACCGTTCATGCGAGCGATCGCGGATTCACGCGTGCTGCCATAGGTAATCAACTTGCCGATCATCGAATCGTAGTAGGGCGGCACCGTGTAACCGTTATAGATATGGGAATCCATGCGCACCCCGGGACCGCCGGGCGCGTGATACAGGGTGATCTTACCCGGTGAAGGTAAAAAGGTTTTCGAGTCCTCGGCATTAATCCGGCACTCGATCGCGTGGCCCTGTATCTGAATATCTTCCTGTTTATAACGCAGTGGATTGCCCGATGCGATGGAAATCTGCTCCTTGATGATGTCGACCCAGGTGATCATCTCGGTCACCGGATGTTCGACCTGAACCCGGGTGTTCATCTCGATAAAGTAGAATTCACCGTTTTCGAAAAGAAACTCGAAGGTACCCGCACCCTCGTAGCCCATCCGTATGCAGGCCTCGGCGCAGCGCTCGCCGATCTCGGCGCGCTGTGCTTCGGTAATGCCGGGCGCCGGGGCTTCCTCGACCACCTTTTGATGGCGGCGCTGCATCGAACAGTCGCGTTCGCCCAGGTGGATTGCGTTGCCATGGGAGTCGGCCAACACCTGGATTTCGATATGCCGCGGGGTACCGAGAAATTTCTCCATGTAAACCGTGTCGTTGTTGAATGCCGCCGCGGCCTCGGATTTGGTCAGCTGAATCGAGTTCAGCAGGCTGCCCTCGGCGTGCACCACGCGCATGCCGCGCCCACCGCCACCGCCGGCGGCCTTGATAATGACCGGGTAACCAATTTTGCGCCCAAACTCGATATTGCGTTCGGAATCTTCATCCAGTGGGCCATCGGAGCCGGGCACGGTCGGCACGCCAGCCTCCTTCATCGCCTTGATGGCCGCGACCTTGTCGCCCATGGTGCGTATCGCTTGCGCGCTGGGGCCGATAAACTTGAAACCACTGGATTCCACCTGCTCGGCGAATTCGGAATTTTCCGACAGGAAACCGTAGCCCGGGTGGATGCCGTCGGCATTGGTCAGTTCGGCCGCGCAGATGATGGCGGGGATATTCAGATAGCTCTCGAGCGAGGAAGCGGGTCCGACGCAAACCGATTCATCAGCCAGCCGCACATGCTTCAGGTCACGATCCGCGGTCGAGTGCACCGCCACCGTCTTGATATCCATTTCCCGGCAGGCGCGCAGAATTCGTAACGCGATTTCACCCCGGTTGGCGATCAGGATCTTTTCGAGCATGAGACTGCTTACTCGATAACGAACAGCACCTGGTCGAATTCGACCGGGCTGCCGTTCTCGACCAGGATCGAGCGAACCGTACCCGCCTTGTCAGCTTCGATCTGGTTCATCATCTTCATCGCCTCGATAATGCATAGCGTATCGCCCGCGCTTACCTGCTGGCCCTGGGTTACGAATGGTCCGGAAGTAGGGGAGGCCGCGGCATAGAAGGTGCCAACCATGGGAGACTTGACCTGGTGGCCGGATTCTACCGGCGGCGCTTCGACCGCTGCCGGCGCGACGCTGGCCGCTGGCGCCGCGGGGGCTGCTGCCTGGGGCGCCGCTGCAACGGTTTGCACCACTGACGATGAATGTCGGCTGATTCTGACCGATTCCTCACCCTCTTTGATTTCCAGCTCGGCGATACCCGATTCTTCGAGTAACTCGATGAGTTTTTTAACTTTGCGAATATCCATTTACCTGGTTCTCTATTTCTCGGATTGTTTGCAATGAATAACGGCGGCTTCGAGCGCCAGCATATAACTGTTTTTACCGAAACCACCGATTACTCCGACCGCCAGATCGGACAGGTAAGAGTGCATTCTGAACTCTTCGCGGGCGTAGACGTTCGATAAATGTGTTTCGATAAACGGAATCCGGGTCGCCAGAAATGCATCGCGAATCGCGACGCTGGTATGGGTGTAAGCTGCCGGATTGATAATGATGAAGTCGACCTGATTGTTTGCGGCCTGTTGAATGCAGCTGACAATCTCGCCTTCGTTATTGGACTGAAACGTTTGCAGGCTGACTCCGTTCTTTTGTGCCATCTGGTTCAGGTTCTGGTTGATGGCGGCCAGGGTGTCGGCACCGTACACTTCGGGTTCGCGCGTGCCCAGCAGGTTCAGATTGGGGCCATGGATGACCAGAATATGACTCATTGAAGGTTTTTTTGAAACCTGGGTGTGAATATGCGCGGATTTTCACATATCGACCAAATAGAGTCCAGTTTTAGTCAGATATCGGCTAGTTTGGCGAAGTTGGCGACAAATTTATTTTATCTCACGCGTCGTCAATGACTTGCAGGTGCTTGTCGATCTGCCTACGCAAATCTTCCAGCGTCAGTTCGCCGTTGTGTCGATAGATAATTCGCAAATTGCGGTCGAGCAGCGCGGTAAATGGCAGGCTGCCGCTGGGATTTCCGAGCGCGGCGTTGTACATCGCAGCGCGGTTCGAAGACAGGAACAGCGGGTAGTTGATGTTGTATTCGTCGGCGAAGCGCCTGACCTGGGGTTCGTTGTCGAAAGCGATGCCCAGTATCGCAACGCCGCGGGATCGATATTCTTCCTGCACCTTGATCAGGCTCGGTATTTCACGCCGGCAGGGCGCGCACCAGGGTGCCCAGAAGTTGACGACCAGCAGCTGCTCCTGCCAGTCGCGCAGCACCGTTTGCCGATTGTCTAGATCCGTCAGCGGTATCGAGTGCAGCTCGGCTGGCGCCTGGGCAGCGGAGCCCGGAGCGTCGGGATTTACGGGTTGCAGAAAGTCGTAAAGCACAACCCCGCCCAGCATCGAAACCAGCGCGACGGCGACTAAAACCAGGTTATGGCGATTCACTGAAAGGTGGCGTTGACGTGGGCCGCAAACTGTTCGCCCGACATTTCGCCAACGACGCGCCGATTGCGGATTTCCTGCCCCTGGGCGTCGAAGAAAAGAATCGCGGGAGGACCGTAGATCCCGAGCGATGTCATCAACTCGGTATCGATGCGGTCGTTATCGGTTACATCGGCCTGCAGCGTCGCGACCTGCTCCAGCGCCGCCAGCACCTGTGGGTGGGTGAAGGCGTATTTTTCCATTTCCTTACAGGAGATGCACCAGTCCGCGTAAAAGTCGAGCATGGTGCTGCGGCCCTGCTGTACCGAATCGTTGAGCGCGAGCTGCAGCCCGTCGCGTCCCTTGATCTGGCGAAATGCGAGATGCTGCTCGGCCTGCTGGCCGGAGCCGCCTGTCGAGGCGCTGAGTCCGCGCAATGGCTGAATCAGGTCGTTGCTGCCGGCGGCCGCTCCGATCAGGTAGGTCACGCCGTAAATCAGAATTAACAGCCCCAGCGCCTTGGAGAATCGACGCCATCCCGAGGCTGCCTCGCCCAGGGAGTCGAGCGCGCCCATGTAAATTGCTGATGCGATCAGCAGCGCCGCGATCAATGCCATGGTGATGCCAACCGGAAGAATCCGTTCCAGCAACCAGATCGCAACTCCGATCAATACCACGCCGAACACGGCCTTCACGGTATCCATCCAGCCACCGGCCCGCGGCAGCAGTTTGCCCGCAGAGGTTCCGATCAACAATAGCGGCACGCCCATGCCCAGGCCAAGCGCAAACAGCGCCAGCCCGCCGAGCTGCCAGTCCTGGGTTTGCGAGATGAAAATCAGCGCGCCCACCAGCGGCGCGGTAATGCAGGGGCCGACGATAATCGCGGAGAAAAAACCCATCAATCCGACGCCGACCAGCGTGCCGCCCTGCTGGCTGTTGCTGATGGCGGTCAGGCGTGACTGGATCGCGTTCGGCATCTGTAATTCGTAAAAACCGAACATCGATAGCGACAACAGCACGAATACCGCGGCAAATACGCTCAGTATGATCGGGTCCTGAAACCAGATCTGGATATTGAACTCGGCGCCGTAGTAGCCGACGATCGCGCCCGCGGCAGCGTAGGTAACCGCCATCGCCAGTACGTAGATCAGCGACAGGGTAAACGCCTTTCTGGTGGTGATCGTCGATCCCTGGCCGGCGATGATGCTGGACAGGATCGGGATCATCGGGAACACGCAGGGGGTAAAGGTAAGGCCGACGCCGGCAAGAAAGAACAGGCTGACGATCAACAGCAGGCTTTCGTCTCTGAGCAAATTCGCGAACTGATCCTGTTCCGACACCGGCGCCTGGGCGCTGCCGGACTGGGCGTCAGCGGAGGCCGTCGGCATGCCGGGCGCAGCGTCGAGATCGTCGACTACCTGGATCAGGCCTTCACTCGCATCGACTACGAGATACTTGGTTATCGGCGGATAGCAAATGCGATCTTCGACGCAGCCCTGGTATCCATATGACAGCGTAATTCGGTCGCTGGCGTTGGCTTCTGAAATGATCGGGATGGATACGTTTACCTGGTCATAGATAACTTCGGTTTCTCCGAAAAACTCGTCGTGTTTCTTTTTGCCTTTGGGTAGCGATACGGCCCCCAGGGAATGACCGCTACCATCGACCATCGCGATTTGCAGTTTGTCGCGATAAACATAAATATTCTCTGCCAGCAGGATATTGGTCTGGATGATGTTGTTGGCGTCCAGCCGGGCGGACAGGATAAACGCCTGGTCCGGGTGCAGGATTTCGTCATCCTCGTCGAGCCCGATGTCTGCACCCAGCGCCTGCAGCGCCGCCAATGGATCGGAGCCGCCGCTATCGGCCTCGCTGGTTTGCGACTGCTGCTCGTTTTCCAGTTTGGTCGATACCTGGTCCAGCAGTGCCTGCAGTGCGGCGACGTCGCCGCCCTGGCTGTTCGACGGCGGGCTGTCGGCAACCCAGGCGGTGGGCATGATTTGCGCACCGGAGGCGACGTCGACCGCTAGCGCCTGTTTCAGCGGCGGGTAACAAACCCCGATATCGGCGCATCCCTGGCTGACGGCCTTGACCTGCAGCCGGGTTGCCGGCGTGTTTTCGAACAGCAGCGGCAGCTCGATGCTGACGCTGTCGCGATAGGTTTCCATCTTGCCGAAAAACTCGTCATTCTTGATCTTGCCGGGAGGTATTATGGCCACATCGAAACGCGCGGGCGCGTCGCTGGCTTCGATCTGGAAATCGAAACGTTCGCGATACATGTAATAACCTGGCGCGATCTTGTATTCGGCGATCAGCCTGTCGCCGTCGACCCGGGCGGTTAAGGCAAAGGCTTCCTCGGGTGGCAGCAGCTCGTCTTCCTGGGCCTGCAGCGCGGGAGCTGCTGCCAGCATTAGAAACAGGAGCGAAGCGCTAATTTTTCTGAAGCTTTTCATTGCGTTGATTGTATTATCCATTCGAGGTATCCGGGCTCGCCAGAGTCTATCTTAAAATGCAGTATCTCGGCTATTGCGTAGGGATGAGCGGCGCGAATCTCCTGCTGTAGCGCATCGATTCGCGCGGCGCGGGTTTTGATAAAAATCTTGTGTTCCTTGCCATGCCTGATTTCACCCTTCCAGCGATATATAGAGTCCATCTGCGGCAAAATGTTTACACTCGCGGCCAGTTTTTTTTGTACCCAGTTCTGCGCCTGCTGACGGGCTCCGTCCAGGTCTGGCCATGAGGTGATCACCAGGTAATGGTCTGACATAAGATATTCCCGGGGCGCGATTGATAAAGTGATATGCTAACCACATATAGTCTCAATATCTTTATTACTGAAGTAATACCCCTGATTCTAGAATAATCTATGTTAACTACCCGTTTAATCCCGTGTTTCCGCTAATTGCCGTCATTTTTCTGCTGGTGCCGATCATCGAAATCTACCTGTTGATCCAGGTAGGCCAGGTGATTGGAGCAGGCTGGACGATATTCCTGGTGGTGGCGACCGCCGTTATCGGTGTCGCGCTGCTCAAGGTCCAGGGGCTATCGACGCTGAACCGGGCCCAGCAAAAAATGCAGGCAAACGAACTGCCCGCGCGCGAGATTCTGGAAGGTATGGGGCTCGTTGTTGCTGGTGCGCTGTTGTTGACTCCCGGGTTTTTTACCGACGCGGTGGGCTTTTTTCTGCTGTTTCCCCCAACCCGGATCTGGCTCGTAAGCGCCGTTGCATCGCGTATGGTGGTATCGACTTCGGTTAGCATGCATGGTCACCACCGGCCTCCCGAAAGCAACGTAATCGACGGCGTCAAGTACCGCCGGGAAGACGAAATCGACGATAAATAGCGGAAAAGTCCATATTTTCCCGCAATCTCGCTTGAATCAGCCAAATTCCACCCCATTTCGCTTGACTACAAAAAGCCGCTGAATATCATTGGCACTCCCTGTGCCCGAGTGCTAGCACTCTCGAGAAGAAAGTGCTAATTCGCGGCTTTAATGATTGGTCCGCCCGATAGCGGGTGGCAGAACTGAAACCAAAACTACGGAGCGTAGCAATAATGAATATTCGTCCCTTGCATGATCGAGTAATCGTCAGGCGTAAGGAGGAAGAGCGAACCACAGCTGGTGGTATCGTGATTCCCGATTCTGCAACCGAAAAGCCCAGCATGGGTGAAATCCTCGCAGTCGGCAACGGTAAGGTTACCGATTCCGGCGACGTACGTGCCCTTGAAGTCAAGGTCGGAGACACCGTTTACTTCGGTAAGTACTCAGGCACCGAAATCAAGGTCGAAGGCGACGAACTGTTGATCATGCGCGAAGATGACATCATCGCTGTTGTTGAATAATCCGGAATATCAAGAGGTTAAACTCAAATGAGTGCAAAAGAAGTAAAATTTGGTGACGATGCGCGCACGCGCATGGTCCATGGCGTAAACATCCTGGCAAATGCCGTTAAGGTAACCCTTGGCCCGAAGGGTCGCAACGTGGTTCTGGACAAGAGCTTCGGCGCTCCGACCGTGACCAAGGACGGAGTTTCGGTCGCCAAGGAAATCGAACTCGAAGACAAGTTCGAAAACATGGGTGCCCAGATGGTGAAGGAAGTTTCATCGCAGACTTCCGACGTGGCCGGTGACGGTACCACTACGGCAACCGTTTTGGCGCAGGCTATCGTGCGTGAGGGCATGAAAGCAGTTGCCGCGGGTATGAACCCGATGGATCTCAAGCGCGGTATCGATAAAGCCGTGGGTGAAGCGGTAAAGCATCTTTCAGACATTTCCACTCCCTGTGAAGACACGACAGCCATCGCCCAGGTCGGTACTATCTCGGCCAATGCGGATTCCAGCGTCGGCAGCATTATTGCCGAAGCCATGGAAAAAGTTGGTAAGGAAGGCGTTATCACGGTCGAAGAGGGTTCATCATTCGATAACGAACTCGACGTGGTTGAAGGTATGCAGTTCGATCGCGGTTACCTGTCACCTTACTTCGTGAACGAACAGTCGACCATGTCGGCCGAACTCGAAGAGCCGATGATCCTGCTGTTCGACAAGAAAATTTCCAACATCCGTGAACTGCTGCCGATCCTGGAATCGGTTGCCAAGGCAAGCAAGCCGCTGCTGATCATCGCCGAGGACATCGAAGGCGAAGCGCTGGCTACCCTGGTAGTCAACAGCATGCGCGGCATCGTCAAGGTTTGCGCAGTCAAGGCGCCTGGCTTCGGCGATCGTCGCAAGGCCATGCTGCAGGACATCGCGGTACTGACCGGCGGCCAGGTAATCTCTGAAGAGGTAGGCCTGAGTCTAGAGAAAACCACCATGGAAGACCTGGGCTCGGCCAAGAAAGTCTCGATTACCAAGGAAAATACCACCATCGTCGATGGTGCCGGTTCAGCCGACGACATCCAGGACCGTATCACCCAGATCAAGGCCCAGATCGCCGAGTCGACTTCAGACTACGACACCGAAAAGATGCAGGAACGCCTGGCCAAGCTGGCCGGTGGTGTTGCCGTGATCAAGGTTGGTGCCGCGACTGAGATCGAAATGAAAGAGAAAAAGGCCCGCGTCGAGGACGCACTGCATTCGACCCGCGCTGCGGTAGAAGAGGGCGTGGTTGCCGGTGGCGGCGTTGCGCTTATCCGTGCACGCGCTTCGATCGGTAACCTCAAGGGTGACAACCACGACCAGCAGATCGGTATCGACATCGCGCGCCGCGCGCTGGAAGAGCCGATTCGCCAGATTGTGACCAACGCCGGTGACGAAGCTTCCGTAGTTACCAATAACGTCGAAGCTAACGAAGGTAACTACGGTTACAACGCGGCTACCGGTGAATACGGTGACATGATCGAAATGGGAATCCTGGATCCGACCAAGGTAGCCCGCTCGGCGCTGCAAAACGCGGCCTCGGTAGCTGGCCTGTTGATCACTACCGAAGCAATGATTGCGGATGCACCGAAAGACGACGCTCCTGCTATGCCCGATATGGGCGGGATGGGCGGCGGAATGGGCGGAATGGGCGGCATGATGTAGTCTCGCCTGCTGCGCACCGCGATTGCGGCGTTACTTTTTGTAGCGAGACGCTCACGTACTGTACGTACGCTCGCGCCTTCGCTACAAAAAGTGCCTTGCACTCGCGGCGCTCGAGCACATGGACGTGCGAGTGCCGGTTGCGCCGGGAGCGCAAACCGGCCTCCGACGGCGAGACTTCCCGAGGTTTGGGTGGTTTCGCCGGAGTAACCCTGAAGACCCCGCTTATGCGGGGTCTTTTTTTTGGGCGGCTGCGCACCGCGATTGCCGGGCTTACCACTATTGTGTCATTCCGGCGTCCCGGTATCTTGTAAGGTTACTGGCGATTCGATTTTCGCGCTGATCCAGGTAACGGTAATCATGTTAAGTAACGGTTCAATTGATCTGGATCGGTGTCAGTTTTGAACGATTGGGTGAAAATTGGCAGATGGCTAACAAGAAAATTAAGGCGCTGGACGCCAAAGCACTTTACCAGAGTTGCGATCTCAGGCAGTTTGACTTCAAAACGACGGCCGAGCTCGAACCGCTCGATCAACCGTTAGGGCAGGATCGCGCGCTGGAGGCGATCGAGTTCGGCGTAGAGATCGAGCAACAGGGCTTCAACCTGTTTCTGATCGGTAATCCCGGTTTCGGCAAGCACGATCTGGTGCGCCAGATCCTGTCGCGGCACGCGCAGAATGCGGACCAACCGTCGGACTGGTGCTACGTCAATAACTTTACCAATCCGCAAAAACCGAGGTTGCTCAAATTACCGGCCGGTATGGGGCAGCAACTGCGCCAGGATATGGAATCGCTGGTCGAGGATCTGTTGACGTCGTTGCCGTCGTCGTTTCAAAGCGAAGAGTATCGTAACCGGCGCCAGGAAATCGAGGAAGAGCTGCAGAACCGCCAGGACGAGGCGTTTCGCAAGCTGGACCGGGAGGCCGAGGAAAAAGGCGTTATCATCATGCGTACACCCGGTGGCTACACCATGGGGCCGGTGGTCGATGGCCACCCGCTGGACCCGCAGGAGTACGCGCAACTATCGGACCGGGAAAAAGAGCGCATCGAAAAAATAATTGCCGACCTGCAACAGGCGTTACAGAACATCATCCGCGATATGCCGCTGGTGCAGCGAGAGCATCACCAGCGCATCAAGGCCCTGAACGAGGAGATTACCCAGCACACGGTCGAGCAGATGATTGCCTGGATCGAGAATACTTATCATGATCAGCCGGAGGTCATGGAGTACCTGGAGGCGGTTCAACAAAGCGCGATCAAGGATGCTGACGCATTTTTGCCCTCCGAGCACGGTCGTGAAAACGACAACATTGCAAGCCGCGTGGCAGGGTTTCACGCCTATAGTATCAACGTGATCGTCGACAATACCGGCACCACCGGTGCCCCGGTGGTATTTGAAGATAATCCGACCTACCAGAACCTGATCGGGCGGGTCGAATACGTATCGCAGATGGGAACCCTGATTACCGACTTTACGCTGATTAAACCGGGGGCGCTGCATCGCGCCAACGGCGGTTACCTGATTATGGATGCGCGTAAGCTGCTGACCCATGGATTTGCCTGGGAGGGTCTCAAGCGGGCGCTCAAATCGCGTGAAATCAAGATCCAGTCGCTGGAACAGATGCTGAGCCTGGCGAACACCGTATCGCTGGAGCCGGAGTCGATTCCATTCGATGTCAAGGTGGTCCTGACCGGAGAGTCGCGACTCTACTACCTGCTGCAGGCACTGGATCACGAGTTTGGACAATTATTCAAGGTTTCCGCCGATTTTGCGCGTACCACCAAACGTGACTCGCAAAACGTTCAAGGCTATGCCCGTATGATCGCCTCGGTGCAGCAGGATTGCGCTGCCCGGCCGCTGGGAAAACCCAGCGTGGGCAGGCTCATCGAAGAGGCATCGCGCGCTGCCGATGATGCCGAAAAGCTGTCGCTGCACCTGGACGATATGCGTGACCTGTTGAACGAGGCTAACTACTGGGCTGGCAAAAACCAGCACAGGTTGATCCAGGTGGAAGATATCGAGCAGGCGATCTCCAAGCAGGAGCATCGACAGGATCGATACCGGGAATTGATGCAGGAACAGGTGCTGCGCGGCATCAAGATGATCGACACCGAGGGTGCCCGGGTGGCGCAGGTCAATGCGCTTTCGGTCCTGCAGACCGGTAGTTATCGCTTCGGTCAGGCTTCGCGGATCACCGCCACCGCGCGGCTGGGACGTGCCGGCGTCGTCGATATCGAACGCGAAGCCAAGTTGGGGGGCGAGATTCATTCGAAGGGAGTCATGATTCTGTCGTCCTACCTGGCGCATCACTATGCGGCTAACCAGCCGCTGCCTTTGGCCGCGAGCCTGGCCTTCGAACAATCCTACGGAACTGTCGACGGTGACAGCGCCTCGGCGGCCGAACTCTGCGTGTTGTTATCCGCGCTCGGTGAAATTCCGCTGCTGCAGTCATTGGCGGTGACCGGTTCGATCAACCAGCTGGGTGAAGTTCAGGCAGTCGGCGGTGTTAACGAGAAGATCGAGGGTTTTTTCGAAGTATGCGTGAGCCGCGGACTGACCGGGGATCAGGGCGTCATCATTCCAGCCGCCAACCAGGTGCACTTGATGCTGCGCAAGAACGTGCGTGAAGCCGTTGCCAACGGTGAGTTCAGTATTTACCCGGTTCAGCACGTGACCGAGGTCATGCAGTTGTTGTCAGGCATGCCACCCGGCAGTCTCGATCGCAAGGGGCAGTATCCAAAGCAAAGTTTCAATTGTCGGATTCAGCAACGTATCCAACAGCTGCAGCAATCGCAAAAGAGCTTCATGCAGCGCGGTTCCGAAAACGAATCGCCGCCTTCCCGGGGAAACAAGGCATGACCGCAAAGGAGAAAAAGAAGCGGCAAACCGTGTTGCTCGCGGCTGACGTTGGCAGTTACTCGACCACCACTGTAAATCTCGCGGTGCAGATGGCGGCGGCGATAAAGAGCGAGCTGCAGGGGTTATTCATCGAGGACGAGGACTTGCTGCAGGTAACGGGGCTGCCGATAACGCGGGAAATCAGTCTGACCACCGCGCGTGAACGACCTACCGATGTCGATCAGATGCAGCGCTCGATGCGCTCGGTGGCGCGGCAGTTCGAACAAACCCTGCAGCGAGAAGCCAGGGCGCTGCAAATAGCCTGGAGCTTCGATTACGTTCGCGGACGGGCGCGGGATATCGGTCTGGAACAGGGTGCCGATGTAACCTACCTGATTTTGGGGCAACCGGTATCCCATCGTTTACGCTCCAGGCCCGAGCGGGCACCCCGTAAAATTCTGTTGATCGCCAATGAATCGCTACATCAAAAGCAGGCACTGCAGGTGGTGCTGCAGCAGTTCAACCACGAAAAGGTCGAACTGACCCTGGTCGAGGACGGGCCGGGTGGCAAGCTCGCCGCGGAGATCGAGAACATGAAGCGGACTAAAACTACCGAATTCAGTTTGAAGGCGTTGACCCGCGAGCAACTGTTCGAACAGTTGGGGCAGCTGGGCTCGGCCTTTAACTGTGCAATCATATCGCGCCATGAAAAGCCCGAGTTAATGTCGCGGATTCTAAAAACGCTTAGCTGCCCGGTTATCCTGGTGGCCTGATTACTGCCGGCGTCATCGACCGATATTACTCGTTATTCAAATCGATAACATACAGATCAAGAATGCTTGCGTTTGGTTCCGCCTGATAATTGCGCTGAATCCCAGTTTTTCGAGCAATCCGGCCGAGGCGATATTTTGCGGTGACACGATGGCGGCAAAGCGGCTTGATCCCGTTATCTTCGAGGTATGTTCAAGTATCGCTTGCGCCGCCTCGAGTGCATAACCACGACGCCTGAATTCCGGCAGGAAGGCGAAACCGAGGTCGGGCTCTGCCAGGGAGGTACGCTGTAATAATCCGCAGATACCGATAGCCACATCGTCGGCCTTCAAGGCTACCCGGTTAAGGCCGAATCCGTGCCGGCGATACATTGTCAGTGGCCCTGTTTCGAGATAGTTTCGAGCAGTATCGAGATCCGTTACGGACTTGTCGCCGATGAAGCGGATCCAGTCCGGATCGTTTACCAGTGCGAGAATAAATGCAGCATCGTCGAGCGTCAGCCAGCGCAGGTTAAGGCGGCTGGTTTCGAGCGACAGCAGTTGCATCGGGTGCCCGTCAGGAGGGCAGGAAGTCGATCGGATAGGTAACTTTCATTTCGGCGACGTTGGAACTGGAAAACTTGAACTTCTTGATGCGCAGCACCAGTTTGCGCTCCAGCTTCTCGTCCCCGAGTTCGCTGGAAAGGATTTTTACCGCGGTAACCTGGCCGCCGGGTGAGATGGTTAGCTCCACCACGACCTGACCGGCGAGCGATGGATTCTTGCGCAGGGCACGGTTATAGAGGTTGAAGATGCTGCCCTTGTTTTGCTGGAACACGCGTTCGATTTCATCGGAGCTGCGCTTGCCGGCGCCGCCCGAGCCCGTCTGTTTCTGGGTAGTGGCCGCCTTGGCGAGTTTTTGGTCGGACTCGATCTTGCTCTCGACCTTGGTGGTCTGGCGCTGCGCCAGTTCGCTGGTCTTGATGTTCCGGTTCAGGGTATCGGTCCGAATGCCGCCGCTGGATTGGCCTGCGGTCGCAGTCAGCAGGTCGCTGGCGGTTGCTACCTTGATCGCCTGTGAGCCCTCGGTCTGCTGAGGCTTGTTGAGCGTGTCGTCGAGGTCGAAGCTCTCGCGCAGGTCCTCGAGTTCGTCGCTCAGTGCAATCAGGCCGCTTTGCTTGGCCACATCGCGGGCATCCTTTTTCTTCGGCTCTTCCTTTTTCTTTTCTTTCGGCTTCTCTTTCTTTTTTGGCTCTTCTTTCTTCTTTTCCTTTTTCTTCGGCTCTTCCTTCTTCTTTTCCTTGGGCTTTTCTTTCTTCGGTGGCGGCTTGACCTTTTGCTTTTCCAGGATCAGTTTCGCCAGGCGCGGGGATACGTCAACCAGGTTTTTCTGTTCGATTTCGGGCAACTTTATCAGATTCAGCACCACGCCGACGCCGAGGAACAGCACCAGCATGATGATCATCAGCCATTTGAACCCGCGGTCTTCCGAATGGTCGACCCAGGGCAGGCCCGGTTCCTTGATTGCAGCTGCCTTTGCCATCAGGTCTCCGACGCCTTCTGGTTTACCGCGAAGGAAATATTGGTGTATTCAGCGCCGGCGCAGGTCAGCATGATCTTCTTCAGCAGCTGGTAGGGAATCTCCTGGTCGCCCATGATGGTGACCCCCTTGGTGTCGGCAACGCCCTTGACGGTTGTCGAGGCTACCCTGAGCGCGTCGAACAGGGGTCTGATCGAGTTCTTGTCGCCCCTGAGCGCGTCCTTCACGGTGACGATGGGCTTGCCCTGCAGGCGGATGACTCTCTCGTCCACCGCGATGACGAGGGTTAGCGCCGGCAGTTTCTCGGCCGCGGCCTCGGGCAGCGTGATGTTCTTGGGCGATGGCAGCACTTCGGTACTGGTGGCGTTAACCAGCAGGAAGAACACCAGGATGGTAAAGATATCCATCAGCGACACCATGTTGAGCGCGGCGTTGCGTTTTTGGCTGCGCTTGTGGTGTAACTGCATGCGTTTGGCGCGTCGGGAAGCCTTCATCGTGTCATCGTCCTGTTGCTACTTTGCGGCATCGCCAATCGAAATATCGGGAAACAGTTCCGCGAATACCCATTCGCCGTCGACCTGCGCACGATAGGAGCGCGAGCTATCCATCGCCGAAATCAGGTCGTCGTAGCGAGTTTTCTGTTCCGCCAGAATCGTGATGTTGGTGTGATCCGGGATGCGCGCCTTGACCTGTTTCAGGGTTTCCTTGAGCTGGGCAAAGTTATGCTCTTTACCCTTGCTGGGGATGCGCTTGATCATGCCCAGGCGGTTATCGGACAGCACCAGCATATTCTTGCGGATAGTGACACGCAGTTCGTAAGGCGGCTTCTTCGGTTGCTTGACGTCCTTGTTGGCGCCCGGTGGCGGCAGATTCAGGTCGAGAATCGTGATATGGCTGAAAACCGCGGTCATCAGCAGGAATGGCACCAGCACCACCATCAGGTTCATGAAGGCAGTGATGTTCAATTCCACAGCAGGATGCTTGCGGCGATGTACCCGTTTAGACATGAGACTACTGCCTGCTTACTGGGCGGGTTCTTTCACACGCGACAGGTGGTTGACGAACTTGACGACCGTCATCTCCAGGCTGTCGACAATTTCCGTGGTCTTGGTTTGCAGCACGGTATAGAAAAACAGCAGCGGAATCGCGACGATGAGTCCGAACGCGGTCGTGTTCATCGCTACCGATATGCTGGTGGAAAGGATTTCCGCCTTCATCGAAGGATCTACCTGCGCGACCGCGGTAAAGGCCTTGATCAGGCCGATAATGGTGCCCAGCAGCCCCAGCAGCGTGGCGATGTTGGCAAACATCGCGAGGTAGTGAGTGCGTTTTTCGAGCCGCGGTATCGCTTCCATGATGCTTTCATCCATGGCTGCCTCGAAGTCGTCCCGGCGGCGCCCGGATTTATAGTGTTCCATGCCCTGCAGCAGGATACGGCTTACGGTGGCGCTGGAACTCTGCGCCAGTTTGCTGGCGCTGGCGACTTCGCCCTTGGCCACCAGCGGCATCAGCTTGGCGATCATGCGGCGATTCTTGGTTTTGGCAACACTGAGGTGAAGCCAGCGTTCCAGCGTAATCGCCAGGCCAATAGCCAGTACCGCCAGTATGGGGTACATGAAGGGCCCACCGTCCTGGAAAAACCTGATTACTGTGGTTAACATTTCGTTCATCGCGAGATTCTCCGCTGTGTTCTAGTGCCGGACTAATCCAGCTTGGCCTTTGAAAAAATGGCTTCGTGATAGTGAATTTGTCGTTTAAATGAAGCTCGATCTATGTGGGTCAGTTCCTGATCCATAATACTGGTGATCGGTGGCGACTTTATATCGAATCGTTCGACCGATTTCCATGGAACTATGTACAAAACCCTCGGTAATTCCTTGTTGCCGGTGATCTCGGTGCCTTCCATTTGCAACCGTTCCTGCGCATTCACATTTGCAATACATGAAATAGCAGATATCAGGAATAAGTGTAGCGAAAGTTTTCTCATTTTCTATCCCTTTGAACTCGAATTGTTGCTCTTCAGTTGGCGTTCGATGTCCACGATCCACCCCGCTACCTGCGAATTCTCTTCACCGATGAGTGCCTGGTATCTCTGGTAGTGCCGTAACGCCAGTTTGAGATCCTGAAAGTAGATATCGTAGAGAATGCCGATGTTAAGGTGGGCAAGCGCGTAACCGGAGTCGATCTTGATCGCTTGCTGGTAGTGTTGGCGCGCTGCTTCGAATTCGCCCTGTTGGCGCAGCAAAATGCCGAGGTTGTTATGCGCCACGGCATCATCGTCGTTGAGTTTTATGGCTTCCTGAAACGCCTGCTCGGCGAGTTCCGGTTTCTTCAGTTTTAAATAGGTCAGCCCCAGGTTGGTAAAAACATAAGGTTTGTCAGGGGCGTCGCTGCTCACCTTCAGCAGTAACTCCAGTGCAAGCCCGGCTTTTCCGCTTTTCAGCGAGGTGACTGCTTCCTCGTAGAATTGCTGGTTAAAATCGACGGGTTCCGGTTCCGGCTGTGCTTCCGCCGCCGCTTCTTCGGTCGCGGGTGCCGGCTCTACTTCAGGTGCGGGCGCGGACGCGCGTTCGGGGCCACCCTGGCAGGCGGCCAGCAGCGCGATCAGCACTACCACGAGGGTGCTCTTACTGAATTTCGACATAAGCATCGGAGCTTTCTACCTTGGCAAATCTGAATGGCATCAACTCGCCCAGGGCCTTTAGACTCTTCCTGGTCGGTTCGTCGTAGGTTCCCTGGGGAATTCGTTTGAAATTGGTGAGATGGATATCGATTGCTTTCTCCTCGAACGGAAACGCCTGTTCCTCGAGCAGCAGTTCGTATTCTTCGAGCTGGTCCTCATCGAGACCCTTGGGTCGTTGCGACTTCATCAACGACTCGGCAAAGTCGAGATAGATTTCGGCAATCTGGAAGGTGGCTTCGGTAGTGACTTCCTGAACCTGGTAATTCATCGCCCTGCTATAGGCATCGATCGATTGCTGCATCAGTTTTTTCTTCTTGCGCAGGCTGGTCTTGAGCGGCACGGTGAGTTTCGCTTTCCTGTAGGATCGATTCAGCGGTTCGATCAGTTCGAGGCTCGCGGTGGCGGCGAGATACTTGCTGCGCGCCGTGCGCCTGGATTTTGCCTGGGCGTCGGCGCTCACGATTGCGTTCAACCAGACGTTCAGGTTGCGGGTATCGTTCTTGGCGCGGTAGGACTCGGCAATTTTATGGCGTAACTCCATCGAACGTTCGAGGGGGTAGGGATAAGCCTTGACGTAATTCTTGTAAATCCCGATGGCACGGTCAGGCTGGCCCGATTCCTCGTATAGCTCGGCGGCGCGCCACATCAAATCGCGCTTGCGTTCGGGCGTTCCCGGCAGCGTCGACAGGGTCAGAATTTCGCGTGCAGCCAGCGACTGGTTGCCGCTCTTGCTATAGGCCAGCGCCAGTTTCTCGGTAACGCCATCCTGGAGTTTCTTATTCCGGGGATACTTTTTACGGAAAGTTTCCAACTGCGTGATCGCACTCGGCCAGTCTTCCAGCTGTACGTAGGCGGTTGCCGCATCATAGTCGGCGACCACGCGCTTCGGCGATTCCGGGATTACCTGGCCAAGCCGCAGAAAGGTTTGCGCCGCCAGCAGGTGATTACCGCTGTCGCGGGCAATGGCAACCTGTTCGCGCACCTCTTTGCGTTTCTTGTCCTGTTTCGGCATAAGGCCGAGCAGGGTGAGGTAGGATTTCTCCGCGGCGACATAATCCGCGGTTGAGAACTGGGCGTCAGAGAGAATCGTCCAGGCGGTTTTCTTGGTCGGTTGATTGACATTCTTGTTGTCGATCAGGCGCTGCGCCGACGCGATTGCCCCGGGGTAGTCCTTCCACTTGAAGAATTGTTGCGCGGTCTGCAGCTCGACCTCCGCAAGTCTCGGGTCATCCGGGTAAGTCGTGGTGAAACGTACCGCCGACTTGATCCGCTGACGGCGCAAGGCTGGGACATCGGCGGCATTGGTGGTCTTGAACAGGGCGTCGAAGGCGAGCAGCGCGGCGTATCCCGCCTCGGCGCCATCCTTGTGTGGTTTGTAGTTGTACGCGGTTTTCTGGTACTCGTCGATTGCCTGCGGGAACTGGCCCGAATCGTAAAGGATTTCGGCCAGCAGAAAATTCATGCGCGGCGCGCCCGGATCGTCGGGGAATGACTTCAGGTAACGCCGGTACCAGTTAGCGGCGACCTGGTAATCGCGGGGTTTCTTGCTCTTACGGGCGAGCGCGTGAAAATGCGTTGCCAGTTCGGTCAGATGCAGAACCAGCGTTTTGGTCAGTTTTTGCTGCGTCGCCGCTTCCTGGGTCGCCCAGTACTCGCTGTTGACGTCATAGCGATCGACGAAGGCTATTTTTTCTTCCAGCACCAGGTCCGAATACCCGGCCTGCTGGAAGG
>CAMYON010000042.1 GCA_947260025.1 uncultured Gammaproteobacteria bacterium | reverse complement strand
CTCGATGCCCATGCGATCGATCAGCAGGCGCGTGCCGGCGTGCAGCGCGGCCTTGGCAAGCTGGATTGCGCGCACGTCGTTTTGCGTAATTCGAATCGGACGTTCGCCCGCCTGCAGCACGTAGGCCCAGGTGCGCCCGTCCTGCACGATACGATCGCTTTCCCGGCCGACGACCGGTCCGATCACGCCGTCCTGGTCGATCACACCGGCGAGGTACATTTCCGCGACCACCTCGATGATGCCCGAACCGCAGATTCCGCTGACGCCCACCCTGGCGCTCTTTTCGGCAAACTCGGGATCGTCGGACCAGGCCTCGCAGCCGATCACGCGGAAGCTCGGTTCCAGCGTCTCCGGATCGATGCGCACGCGCTCGATCGCGCCGGGCGCGGCGCGCTGGCCCGAAGTAATCTGTGCACCCTCGAAGGCCGGCCCGGTCGGGCTCGACGCGGCCAGCAACCGGTTGCGATTGCCGAGCACGATCTCGGCGTTAGTGCCGACATCGACCAGCAGCACGTATTCTTCGGCCAGGTCCGGCCGCTCCGACAGGATAACGCCCGCGGTATCGGCGCCGATATGCCCGGCGATGCAGGGCAAGGTGCAAACCCGCGCCTCGGGGTGCAGATGGATGTCGAGTTCGGCGGCGCGCAGCACCTGGGTCTGGTCCGTGGCCAGGGTAAACGGAGCGCCGCCCAGCGGAGTCGGGTCGATGCCGAGAAACAGGTGATGCATGATCGGGTTGGCGACCACCGTCATATCGAGAATATCCTCGAGCGCGATGCCGGCGGATTTGGCGGCGCGTTTGGCCAGCTGGTTGAAAGCCTCGCGCACCACCTGCGTCATCGCCGCATCGCCGCCGTCGTTCATCATCACGTAGGACACGCGGCTCATCAGGTCTTCGCCGAAACGTATCTGCGGATTCATGGTATCGGCGGTCGCGACGACTTCACCGGTAAACAGGTTACAGAGTTGCGCCGCGATCGTGGTCGATCCGAGATCGACCGCAAGCCCGTATACCTCGGTTTTTACGCCCGGCCATACCGCGACGATTTGCTGAAACTGGTAAACCGCAACCGTGACCTGGCGCCCGGCTTTGGCCAGAGCCGGTTGCAGCAGACGTAACTGCGACATTTCACAATCCATCAGCGGCAATTCGTGTTCGTTGATTAGCGCCTGCTGCAGCCGCCGCTTGTCCGAGATCGGCGCATGCATGTCGGGCTCGGGCAGGGTCACCGTATACAGGTGCAGCGCCGGCTGTACCTGGATATCGTAGGCGGTCACCGCCTTGGCAATGTGTTGCTTGTGCTGCTGGCTTTCTTCGGGTACGTCGACCACGAGGTCGCCGAGTATGCGCGCGTTGCATCCCAGGCGACGAGCACCCTTGAGACGGTTACGCGACTGGTGATGCAGCTCGGTCGCGGTTAGCTCGGAAAGATGATCGGCACGCGAGACGATGCCATGCTTGGAAAATTCGCCTTCCTGCGGCAGTACCTGGCACTTGCGGCACTTGCCCTGGCCGCCGCAAATGGATTCCAGGTCGACACCGAGGCGCTGTGCCGCCTGCAGTACCGTGGTGCCCACCGGCACTTGCCCGCGCAACCCCGAGGGCATGAACAATACGCTGACTTCGTCTTCCATCAGGCAGTAACCAGGGTTGGCAGCGATCGCCTAGGCAGCCGGCCGGCGTCGACGCCCGCCGCGACGACCGGTACCGCGAGTCGTGCCTTCCGGCGCCGGCTCGCGGAACTGCTTGATCCAGCGCGAGCAATCCGGATCTTTACCCAGCATCACGTCGGCGCCCATGCTGGCGGCGACTACCTCGGCATGCAGCGGATTGGTAATCGCCGAGGTCATGCCCGCCTGGATTGCCATGCTAATGAAAGCGCCGTTGAAGCCGTTGCGATTGGGCAGCCCGAAACTGATGTTGGAAGCGCCGCAGGTGGTGTTGACCTTGAGCTCGGTGCGCAGTCGGTGAATCAGTTTGAGCACTTCGCGTCCCGCGGTATTGATCGCACCGATAGGCATGACCAGCGGATCGACCACCACGTCGCAGGCCGGGATACCGTAGTCGGCAGCGCGCTCGACGATTTTCCTGGCAACGTTGTAACGCACGTCGATGTCTTCCGAGATACCGGTTTCGTCGTTCGATATCGCAACCACCGCGGCACCGTGCTTCTTGACCAGCGGCAGCACCCGATCGAGGCTCTCGTCCTCGCCGGTAACCGAGTTCACCAGCGCCTTGCCCTGGTATACCGAAAGCCCGGCTTCTAGCGCGTCGATAATCGACGAGTCGATAGACAGCGGGACGTCGGTCAGGCTTTGCACCAGCTGCACCGCTTCCGCGAGGATACGCGGTTCGTCCGCCAGCGGGATACCGGCATTGACATCCAGCATATGCGCCCCGGCCTCGACCTGCGCCAGCGCGTCGCTTTGCACGCGGCTATAGTCGCCGTTTTTCATTTCCTCGGCCATGATCTTGCGACCGGTAGGATTGATACGCTCACCGATGATTACGAACGGGCGATCGAAGCCGATGACTAATTCTTTGGTGGCGGAACTGACGACCGTTTCAGTCATTGTTATATCCTCTACATCTATTATTTAGCTAAAACCAATACACGCCCGTCAGGCCGAATTGGACTGTAACTCGCAACCCGGGTACCACGGCACCCGCCCGTCGAGCACCCCGGATTGCTGAACGATTTCACCCACGGCCTCTTCCTGGCGATAGGCCATTATGTGCACGCCGCTGACACCCTCGATCTCGCTAATCTGCTGGATCAGCTCGACACAAATTCTGCGCCCTTCCTGCTTCGGTTCGCTGGCGCCCTCGAGACGCTTGATAATCGCATCCGGGATATGGATGCCGGGCACGTTGTTGCGTATCCACAGCGCGGTGCGCGCCGACGCCAGCGGTCCGACGCCGGGCAATATGAAGACCTTCTCCAGCAATCCGAGGTCGCGCGAACGCGCCATGAACTGCCGCAGGTGCTCGATATCGAACACGTATTGCGTCTGGATGAACTGGGCGCCGGCGGCAATTTTCTTGGCCAGCCGGTGAGGGCGCATGTCGAACGGCGGCGCGCTCGGGTTTTCGGCGGCGCCGAGAAACATTTCGGGCGGCGAGGTAATCGGCCGACCGCTCAGGAAACGCGATTCATCGCGCATGATGCGAATGGTTTCGAGCAGCGACATGCTGTCGAGATCGAACACCGGTTTGGCTTCCGGATGGTCACCCACCTGCACGCCGTCTCCGCTCAGGCAGAGCACGTTGGAAACACCCATCGCCGCGGCACCGAGCACGTCACCCTGGATCGCAATACGGTTCTTGTCGCGACAGGAGATCTGCAGCACCGGGGAATAGCCGATATTGGTCAGCAACGCGCACATCGCGACGCTGGACATGTGACAGTGGGCGCCGGAGCCGTCGGTTGCGTTCATACCGTCGACATAGCCGTCGAACATGCGCGCGCGTTCGTAAACGTCGGCGGCCAGGGCCGAATCCGGCGGCGCCAGTTCAGCGGTTACCGCGAACTTGCCGGAGCGCAACACGCGCTCGAGGCGCCCGCGCGAGGCGTGCCCTTCTTGCGGCGGCAACGGGCTACCGGGACCCGGCTCGAACTGGGCGCCAGTCATTGGTTTTTCTCGCCTTCATGCGCGGCAAATTCGTGGCGTACCACGCGCAGCCAGGAAGAACTGCCCTTGAGCAGGTGATTGACGGGAATCTGTACCTGCTGAATCGCCTGACCGTCCCGCATCTGCTGGCTGCCGCGCCAGGCCTCGACCCAGACACACCGCATTTCCGGTATGACCTCGCAGTGACCATTCAGGCGCACGCCGCCACAGGGGCCGTTGCGGATCGACTTGGGACAATTCATCGGGCAGGACATGCCGGTGGAACTGAGCGCGCATTTGCCGCACATCTGGCAGTCGAACATCAGACCCTTGACGGCTTGTTCGATGACTCGCACCGGTTTTTCGAGACGCCCGTAACCCAGCAGCTTTAACACCGGGTGCAGCCTGATCAACAGCGGCTCGAAGTTGCGATAAACGGCTTCGAGCCGGCGAGAGTTCGTTACCGACCATTGACGAAATCTATACATGTCGCTCCACTCAAGATTTTAAGCCGCGGGTTTCGTCAACACCGCTGGCTCGAATTAAAGTCTCCAGCACTTCGTCCGTGTAATGCGTTTCCAACTGCTGCAACAGTTGCCGCGCCTGCTGCGTGACGTCACCGTCGAACGGCTGGGCAACGTCGTGCCAGGGCTCGAACATCGCGTCCTGCTGGGTTTTCTTGAGCCGATACGAAGCTCGCTCGATCGCCTTCATGAAACGCGCCGGCAGGCGCAGACGGGTGCTGCGCCGGCCTTCCCGAATCACGATCTGCCCAGGAATATCGCGCCAGAACACGATCTTCAATTGCGCCACAGCGCCTCCTGCATTGCCGCGTCGAGCGCCGGCACCATTTCACCCATGCCGGTATATATCCGCTCGAAGCGCAGCCCGAGCTGATCGGCCGCCGCGCGCGCCTGCGCGGTCAGCTCGTCAGAGTCGGTTTGCGCCAGGTAAACCAGGCGCGTGTAATTGCCAAAATAAGTTTCCAGCAATTCGGGATACCGGTCGATTCCGAGAATCTCGATTACCAGCCGCTGAAAATGCTGCGCCAGGAAATCGGTCAGGTAAAAGCTGCCGGGTTCCTGCTCCTGCAATTGCTGGTACCTGTCGCCACCGGCAAGAAAATCGTAGCAGTGCGCGCCTGGCAAACGCTTTACCCCACGTTCCTCCAGCACCCGGTCGAGCTCACCGCTGGTACCGCAATCACCATAGGCGACGAAAATATGCTGGTACTGCTCGCGCGCGGCGTCGATCTTTTCGGCCACCGCGGCCGGGATCTTTTCGGGGCGCGCGTGCAGGTCCGCGGTAATGGCCTGCAAATCCATTTGCGACCACTGTCCGAGTTTTTTTATCTCATTGACTTCGCGCGCAATGGCGGCGCAGGTTATTACCAGAACTGGGGCTGATTTTTCCATCCCGCGTTGACACCCTGGCCGTGCGCCCGGAGTTCGGGCCTAGCCTGCACGCCTTTCGGCGACCAGCTGCTTGGCAGTGTCGGCCGCAACCGCAGCGTCACGACAATACGCGTCGGCGCCGATGGCTTCGCCAAATTCCTGGTTCAGCGGCGCACCGCCAACCAGGATGATGTAATCATCGCGAATACCCTGCTCTTTCATGGTGTCGATAACGACTTTCATGTATGGCATGGTGGTAGTCAACAGCGCGGACATGCCCAGGATTTCAGGTTTGTGCTCTTCGAGCGCCGCCAGGTAATCCTCGACCGGGGTGTTGATACCGAGGTCGACGACCTCGAAACCTGCGCCTTCCATCATCATGCACACCAGGTTCTTGCCGATGTCGTGGATATCGCCCTTGACGGTGCCGATCACCATCTTGCCGGCGGTGGGTTCGTCGGATTGCGACAGCAGCGGCTTGAGGAGTGCCATCCCGGCTTTCATCGCGTTGGCCGACATCAGTACTTCCGGTACGAACAGGATTCCATCACGGAAATCGATGCCGACGATAGTCATACCGGCGACCAGCGCCTCGTTCAATATCTTGTTGGCATCCCACCCGCGCTCCAGCAGTATGTTGGTGCCCTCCGCGACTTCTTCCTTGAGACCGTTATACAAATCGTCGTGCATCTGCTCGACGAGTTCGTCGTCCGGCAAAGTGCTTAGATCCAGATCGTCTTCGTAGTCGTCGTCATCGTAATCTGTCATTTAAAAAATCCTCGCCCAATCAATCGCAGCCCAAAGAGGCAAACGTGAACGCGCAGAATAGGTTTTAAGCGGCCAGGGGTCTGGCGCTGCAGCGACTTCACGTTGCCTTAACGCGACACCGCCAGGGGTAGAATATTATTGATTATTAATCGGTTTTTCGAAATTCGGGGCCCGTTTAGCGCGATCGGCTATTCAGGCAGGGTGAATTTCACCGCTTTGTTCGTCGCCGACATAAACGCTGAAGTTGCGCAACCTTTTCTCGCGAATAAATCGCTCCAACATCGCGATCGTCGCGGCATCGTTTATTTCTTCCCAGGTGATGTGGTCGAACTCGTAGAAATGCAGGTTGCGGGTTTCGACCGCGTCCTTGAGCGATTGCAGTTCACCCAGGTAGTAAACGAAGCGCGTTGCATTTTCGTGGTAAGCCGCGTAAATGAACGGCAGGTCGACCTCGATACCGGCGGAGGCGAGTTTTCCAAGCAGACTGTCCGCGATGCCGACGTCGCCTACGCTATCGGAGGTCGGCGGCATCAGCTGGCCGCTTGCCGGGTTGCGCTCCAGCAAAATCCTGCCGTCCGATTCGATGATTGCACCAACCCTGAGATTGCCCGGCGAAGACACCAGCTGCAGCATCGATGGCGTCAGCCCGAAGGAAACGTAGCTGCCGCGACAGAAACCGAGCGGCGCATGGGTGTTGTAGCTGTATTGCATGACGCGGCCAATCAGGATTATGTGATCGCCGGCATCGACCTGCTCGTAATGCTCGCAATCGAACCAGGCCACGACGTCGTCGATAATCGGCGCTCCGGTTACCGCGCCGCGCCAACCGAGGTCGGCAAACTTGTCGGTGCCCGCGCGCGCGAAGCGATTCGACAGGTCACGCTGATCCTGCGACAGAATATTGACCGCAAAGCCACGCGAACTGGTGAAAACATCGCAACCGTAGGCGGTCTTGGCGATGCTGACCAGCAACAGCGGCGGATCGATCGACACCGAGGAAAAGGAATTCGCGGTAAAACCGCAGGGCTTGCCGTCGCTGTCGACGGTGGTGACGATGGTCACCCCGGTGGCGAAATTACCGAAGGCGCGGCGCAAATCGCGGGCGTCGAATTCGGCTTCGTTGTGGTCAGTCATGCAGTAGATTCAGGCTCAATAAATTAGCGATTCCATTTCCCGGGTTTGATCGAGCATTTCGTCAACCCCCCGCTCGTCGTAAATACTGCCCGCCTTGTCGAGATACTTGCGGGCCCGGTCCATCGCGAAATTGGAATTATAAAGCACCGCGATGACTTCGGCCTGGCGCTGAAACAACGAGCGATCACCGGTCTCGGCCAGGGTCGCGCTGGATTTAACCCGAAACTGCCAGGCGCGCTCCAATTGCCCCAGGCGCAGGTAATGATGGTAAAGCATCTGGTAATCACGCGCCTGCGAAGTCTTGACCAGGTCCTGCTGGTGCTCGTCGAACAGCGCGGCGATTTCACCCCTGACCGCTGCCAGATCGTCATCGCTGATCAGCTTTCTATCGATGCCATCGAAAAGACGCTGTACGTGCGTCATCTGGCCGGTCGAGGCAAACAATTTTGCCGCCTCGATACGCGCCTGCTGCGCCAGGTAGTCGTCATGCACCCGATCGTGCAGCGAAGCCAGCGCCTCCCAGGCGTCAGCCGCGGCGCCGTAGCGCCGAATCGCCAGGTTATTCTCGATCACGCGCTGCAGGTTTTCATTGACGCCCTGGAAGTAGCCGCGCGATATCGCGTTGCGCGCCTGCCACAGCTCGTCATGCGTGTTGGCAGCCTGGCGTGCCAGCTCGCGCGCGCGGATATTTAATTGCCCCAGCAGCTGGTAACTGCGGGCGGTGCCCATCAGGTTTTCCTGCTCCATCGACAGGTAAAGCGCTTCCTGCAGGTAGATTTCGGCGGCCGCCAGCTCCTGCTGGTTGATCGCGACTTCACCGAGCAGCGTCAGGGTAGCGCCGAGCCGGGCCTGGTCATCGCGCAGCGCCGCCGCGGCTGCAACCTGGAGCAGCTGGGTACGCGCCTGCTGGTATTTTTGCTGCCGCAGCAGTTCACGAATAAGCCGGTCGCGCTGGGCGTCATCGAGCTCGAGGCGCGTCAACCCCGAGTCGATGTCTAACGGGCTGTCGTCAAACTGGCGCTGCCAGTGGTCGTAAAAGGCTGGCGCGCCGTCGGTGAGTTCGATCCTGGAATCCGGCGCTTCGTCGCGCAATAGAAAGTAATGCACCGCGAACAAGGCCGCGAGCACCGGAATCGTCGTCACCGCATGGTCAGGAATGTATTGCCTGAAATTCATCGTAACGGCCATATTACGCCGCTGACGGACTAATGCAAACTACCGCCCGGGCCTGTTAATATTGACCGATGGCCGACTTCGACCTCGATTCCGAGATGCGCGCTTTCATCGACAGCTACCTGGAGATTTCCAGCCTGTCGACCGCGACCAGCATCGAACAGCAGCGTAGCGACTACGAGGTGCTGCTGCGCCATTTCCGTTACCCGCATCCGCCAGGGTTGACCTGCCAGGACGATGTTATCGAGGGCCGTCACGGCGATGTTCCGCTGCGCCATTACCGCCTCGGCGAGGGTAACGACGAGGCGCTAGTCCTGTTCGTGCATGGCGGGGGGTTCATTCTCGGCAGTCTCGATTCGCACGACGACATTTGCGCCGAGCTCTGCGCTATCACCGGCTACGACCTGGTGTCGGTCGATTACCGCCTGTCCCCGGAGCATTACCACCCGACTCACCTGGATGACGTCGAGGATGCGTTTCACGCCCTCGGGCACGACAACACGTTACTGCTTGGCGTTTCGGCGGGTGGAACACTGTGCGCGGCGCTGTGCCACCGCACAGCGCCGCGCAGCCATCGGCCCGCGGGACAGGTACTGGTCTATCCCGGCCTCGGCGGCGATTGTTTCGATCTCGCGTCATACCGGGAGAATGCGCAGGCGCCGCTGTTGAGCACGGCAGATATCAAGTTTTACCGCGGCACTCGCTGCGCCGGCGAGACGTTGCCGATCGACGATCCTGAATTCTACCCGCTGGTAGCAGATGACTTCTGTCACGCGCCGCCAAGCGTCGCGATTTCAGCGGATATCGATCCACTGCGCGACGACGCCCGGCTTTATGTCGAAAAACTGCGGTCCGCCGGGGTTGCGGCAGAATGGATTAACGAGCCCGGCATGGTGCACGACTACCTGCGAGCACGCCATGTCAGTAGCGCCGCCGGTGCGGCTTTCGCGCGCATCGGCGATGCAATCAAACGCCTGGCCAGTGACGCCCCGTAGACGGGCTGATTAGCTGCTCGCTACTGCTAAATATCGCAGTCCATGGCGTCGACGTAGAGCTGCTGGAAGTGGTGCACCCCGTGCTCGGACAGTTCGCTGCGCTCCGGATCGACCACGAAACGGCCCTGGTTGTAACCTTTCGATTGCAGCCCCCGGTGAACACTCTCGCACAGCCCGACATCCTCGGGTTGCAGCACATCGCGTTGATAATCCATCGCATCGCGCTGCTGCTGGCTGGGCTCGGGATTCGGCAGGTACCAGTCCTGGTACTCGATGGTACGGCCAGCACCGTTCGGAATCATTTGTAACACCGATATATTCGGTTCGCCGGGATAAATCCAGATCGTCAGGTTCGGCCACAGGAACCAGCCGGCGTAACCGAAATCGACTTCTCCCTTTTCGAAATGATAGGCGTTATTCTCGGTGGTTTTGGCCGCGTTGGAAATGTGGCTCGAGTAAATTTCGTGCACCTTGATGTTGTAACTATCCATGTCGACCAGGCTGACAAAATCCTTGTGCGCCGGCGCGCAGTGATAACACTCGAGGAAGTTGTCGATCATCACCTTCCAGTTGCTGGCGACGTCATAGTCGTCGCGCTGCGCGAAGGTGACTTCGTCGACCCGCGGACAGAATTCCCGAATCTCCTGCTCCAGGCTCGCCGCCTGCTGCTTCAAAGGCGCCGCGTCGAGATCGAGATTGACAAACACCAGGCCGCAAAAAACCTCGACCTGTACCGGCTTCAACGAAAACTGGCACTTGTCGAAATCCACCAGCTTCTCGGTATTGCGCGCCGCCTTGAGCTCACCGTCGAAACCATAAGACCAGGCGTGGTAGGGACAGGTAATGGTGCGCACCTTGCCGCTACCGAACAGCAGCTCGTGACCGCGGTGCTGGCAAACATTGTAATACGCCTTCAGCTCACCGCTCTTGTCACGGATGACGATAATATTCTGGTCGCATACCTGCACCGTCAGGTAACAGCCGGGTTCGGTTAGCTGGCTCTGGTGGCCGGCGTAATACCAGTTACGGTAGAAAATCGCTTCTTTTTCCTGCGCCAGGATATCCGCGTCGAGATAGTAACGCGAGGGGATGGTAAACGACTGTTCCGGATCTCGATCGAACGGCGCATCGTCCGCGCGCTTTTTCAGGGCTGCAGCCTGCATTTATGTCTCCTCTCTCGCCGAGCTGTTAATTATCAAACGAATAATTTAATCTAATGCATATTCGCGCTCAAACGCTAATTTTTTATTAATTTGGATTAATCATTCTTATCAATCGATGATTAAAAAACGCCTGCCGCCATTAGACCCGCTGATCGCCTTCGAGGCCGCGGCGCGACTGCTGAGCTTCACCCGCGCCGCCGAAGAGTTGCATTTGTCGCAGGCCGCCATTAGCCAGCAGATTCGCAGCCTCGAAGACAGCCTCCAGGTCAAGCTGTTTACGCGCTCACATCGCGCGGTGCAACTGACCAACGAGGGGCGCGAGTACCAGCACACCGTGACCGCGGTGCTGACCCAGCTGGCCGGTGCCACCATGGACATACAGAACGTCGAGTTCGCGCAACAGCTGGTGATCGGATGCGATGAATCCTTTGCGACGCAATGGCTGGGTTTGAGATTCGATGCACTCGAGCGGCTACTGCCAGAGGTCGCGCTGCGCATTATCGCCTCCGACGATTACAACGTAAGCCTCGGCCCCGAAGTGCAGGTCGCGGTGCTGCACGGCGACGGCAACTGGCCTGGCTTCCAGGCGCTCAGGTTGTTTGGCGAGGAAGTTTTTCCGGTGTGCAGCCCGGACTACGATCACGCGGCCGCGGACCAGGACTGGCTGGCCTGGCTGCTGCAGGCGCAGTTGATCGATCTCGCCGACAGCCACTGGAACTGGATGAACTGGCGGCTGTGGCTGGGAGGCAACGATATCGACGAACCTTTGGCCAACCGTAATCTGCAGATAAACAGTTACCCGCTGGTGATCGAAGCGGCCTGCGCGGGCCAGGGCGTGGCGCTGGGCTGGCGTTACCTGGTGGACGACTTGCTCGAACAGGGGCGCCTGATACGCCCGGTCGAGGCAACCTTGACGACTGATTTTGGCTACTACCTGCTGCGTCGCGACAACCTGCAGCAAGACGAAATCGTCGATCGGTTTTGCAACTGGCTGCCGCGACAGTTCGATAACGCCGCAAATCCATGATGCCTGTTCCCACTCCCAGGGCAGTGATCCAACCATTCAGGATTTGCTCGAAACGCCCGATTTTGGCCGGGTAAGCGCCGGTTTTTTGACCAATACCAGGTTCACGGGCTTTTTTGATTACATTTATTAATCAGAATTGGGCCCAATCGTCGAACTTCCCGACGGAAACGACCAAAAGTTAAGGCCGGAAGCGAGAAACTGTGGTCTTTTCGCGGCGCCCACCATAGTAAATTACAATTAGTGTTAACCACGCTGGCTACTAAGATAGACTTTCTGGAATGGAAGAAGTAAGCCATTTTAATGCGGGTTAACCAATTTAAAGATCGAGTTGATTCTCTGCTGGCACAGGCGTTACTCGATTTATCGATGACCCTGGCGGTGCTGTCCCGAATCGACAACAACAACTTCGAGATCTTCGCGGTGCAGTCCAACTCGGGCGCCTACGTCCCCGGCGAAAAATTCGAACTTGGCGACAGCTATAGCCGCGACGTATTCGAGCAGCAAAAAATCATCGCCGAGACCGATATCGAAAAATCCGCGCGCATCCTGCACCATCCGCTTTATCGGGCGCTACCGCTGGAGAGCTATATCGGCGCGCCCATCATGGTTGATGGGGAGCCCTGGGGATGCCTCGATTTCAGCAGCATGGCACAACAGGATAAAGCCTTCACCGAGCAGGACCTGAAACTGGTCGAGACCCTGGCCAGCGAAATCTCGCAACTGTTGAGCTACACGGAACCCCGCACGGCAGCGCTATAGCCCGTAGTAATGCCCGATTATGCCGCCGAATACCGCGGCGCCTACCCAGTGATTGTTCAAAAACGCGATGAAACAGTGCGCTTCCACGCGGTCCGCGATCAGAAACTGTTGAAAGGCGAGTAGCAGCGCGGCAAGCGCAAGCCCCAGATAATAAAAGGCACCAAAACCCAGGTCGAGCCCGATCAAAATCATGGCCGCCAGGAACATGAGCTGAAACAGCGCAACCATGAATCGATCGTAATCTCCGAACAGGATGGCGGTCGACTTGATTCCGAGTTTCAGATCGTCCTCGCGATCCACCATGCTGTACATGGTGTCATAGGCGACTGTCCACAGCAGCGTTGCCAGGTACAGCAGCCAGGCCTGTTTGGGCAAGGTCCCGCTTTGCGCCGCGAACGCCATCGGTACCGCCCAGCCGAAGGCCGCGCCAAGATGGACCTGCGGCAGGTAGTGGAAACGCTTCATGTAGGGGTAGGTCGCCGCCAGCAGTATGCCGACGAAGGACAGCATGATCGTGAAGCGGTTAAGGCTCAGCACCAGCAGAAAGGCCACCAGGGCCAGCACCGCGAACACCGCCAGGGCTTCTCGCGAGCTTATCTTGCCGCTAGTCAGCGGTCGTTCGCGCGTGCGGGCAACTTTCAGGTCGATGTCGCGATCGGCGAAATCGTTTATCGCACATCCCGCCGAACGCATCAGGAAAGTGCCGGCAACGAACACGAACAACAGCCAGCCGTCGGGCGCACCCTGCGCGGCAATTGCCAGCGCCCACAATGTCGGCCATAGCAACAGGTAAAATCCGATCGGCTTTTCGAATCGTATCAACTGCCCGTAGAGAACCAGTTTGGCGCCGAGTCGGGGCGGCAGGCCGGGAATTTTTAAGCGCTCGGTTTTCACCAAATATCGATGCGTGTCGCGAAAAAATCGTTACTATACGCGTTTCTTAAGACAGGGCGAAACAATGATTCGCAATTATCAGGATATATCGCCATCGATCGGCGAGGGCAGCTATATCGACGAAACTGCCGTCGTCATCGGCGACGTCGAGATCGGCGAAAACTGCTCGGTGTGGCCGCTAACCGTGATCCGCGGCGACATCAACAAAATCCGGATCGGCGACAACACCAATATCCAGGACGGTAGCGTGCTGCACGTTACCCATCGCGGTGATTACAGTCCCGAGGGTGCCGAACTGCATATCGGCAGCGAGGTCACGGTCGGTCACAAGGCGCTGTTGCACGGTTGCCGAATCGGCAACCAGTGCCTGATCGGTATGGGCTCGATCATCGCCGACAACGCCGTCGTCGAAGACCGTGTCATCGTCGGCTCCGGCTCACTGGTACCGCCGGGCAAAACACTCGAATCGGGCTATCTCTATTTCGGCTACCCGGCAGAGCAAAAACGTCCGCTCAGCGAGCGCGAGCTCGAGTACCTGGCCTACGTCGCCCATCACTATGTCCTGTTAAAGCAAAACTACTGAGGTCTGATATGAAGCGCTGGGAGTGCATCGTTTGTGGATTTATTTATGACGAAGCCGAGGGCTGGCCGGAGGACGGCATCGCTCCCGGAACGCGCTGGGAAGACGTGCCCGACGACTGGCAGTGCCCCGACTGCGGCATGGGCAAAGACGATTTCGAAATGATCGAAGCCTAGCCCCCAAAATCATCAAAAAGGCCGGGGGCTGAACAATGTCCGACCGGGGGCCGTATCTCAAAGCGTCGATGCTACCAGCTATTCGAAGGTCGGTTCACCTGGTATTTGGCTTAAAAGCTGAGGAAGGCGCTGGCGGAATCCAGATGCAGGCGGCCGCCGGGGCAGATTGCGGCTGTCTGGGTGACCTTCGAATACCGATTGAATCCTGAAACTAGTACAGCGGCGAAGGAACCAGCTCTCTGCTTCACCCAGCCTTTATGCCGCTATCCGCCCCGGCGGTCGCCTGCGGTCAACGGTTTCTTGGGTTAGGGGGCTATAGAGCTTTCGTGGCCGTCGTCCGAGACGGTCATTCGCGACATAAAGGCCGGCTGATGAACAACGTCCGATCGGGAACCGTATCTCAAAGCGTCGATGCTACCGGCTATTCGAAGGCCAGCCGGACAGTCGCGAATGACCGTCTCGGATGACGGCCTCGAGGTAAGTTCCGGCTTGAACCACGTAATCGAAGTTCGGTTGCGTTGGTGTTTGGCTTAAAGCCGAGGAAGGCGCTGGCGGATTCCGGATGCAGACGATCGCCTGCGGTCAACGGTTTCCCAGGCCCGGGATTTCTCGAGCTTTCGCGGCGACCCGACGCCCAGGAATAACTAGCGATGTTCCCACTGGTTGGCGATGTCGCGCAGGCCGCCGAGGGCCAGCTCCAGCGTTTCCTGGTTGCGCGCAATCTCCGGGTAGACCATGTAGGCCGGGCGCAGCATTTCGGGCCCGCCCTCCACCAGGAACAGCTCCCCGTTATCGAGGTAAGGCTGCACGACTCGCAGGGGAAAGTAACCCGAGCCCCCATTTTGCAGGATGTATTCGAGGCCAAGCGAACCGAGGCCAACCGAAATCGCCGGCGTGTCCATATCGGGGAAGGCTTCGCCATGCCGGCGGCGAAACTCCTCGCCCCAGTCGACGAAAACATAATCTTCGACCCAGCCCTCGCGGACCTCGCGCTCATCGGTCGCCACCAGTACCAGTGTTTCCTCGAGCAGATCCTCGATCACCAGGCCCGGCGTCTGGCGCGGGTTGTACATTACGCCGATATCGAGCAAGCCGTCGGAGAGCTGCCGCATCAGGCTCGGCGAGTAGTCCGCCTCGACATGGATCGCGACCGACCCGGCATTTTTGCGCATCCACGGAATCCACTTCAGGATCAGGCTGTCCCACAGGCTGACCTGCGACCCGAGGCCGATACCCTGACTAAAATTCTCCGGCAGGGATATTCGCTGCTGGGCCTGCTGCCACAATCGCTGAATATTGAGCGCATATTGCCGAAAGTGTTGACCGGCCGAGGTCAACTCGACGCCGGAGTGACCGCGCTTAAACAACACCCTGCCGAAACGGTCTTCCATCGCCTTGATACGGGCGCTGACGGTGGACTGGGTAACATTGAGATTTTCCGCCGCGCGGTTGAAATTGCCACAGTTGGAGATTTCCAGAAAGGTGCGAATATGATCGATTTTCATGCGCGTGCCCCGCCAGCAGAGTTAATCGGATTTCTCGATAATACTAACCGGAAAAATTCACTTTTCAAATAGGCTGCGAGCACTAAAATCCTGCGGTAATTCTAAAGGACTTCGTTCGATGCGGGCTAAAACGGCCATTACCACCCTGGATGCGGCGAATGGCGCGATAATCCTGGTTTTCGGATTATTCCTGTTCTCGATCCAGGACATCATTATCAAGTATTTCAGCAGCCACTACTCGGTGCTGCAGATCGTGTTTACGCGCGGCCTGATCGCACTCGGCCTGTTCCTGATGTATCTTCAATTCACGCGCGAAACGATTGCGCTGAAATCACAGCGACCGCTGACCATGCTGGCCCGGGGATTGCTCGGATTCTGTTCCTATACCACCTACTACCTTGCCGTGGCGGCGATGCCGCTGGCCGAAGTGGTTTCGATTACCTTCACCATGCCGCTGTTCGTGACCGCGATGTCTGCCCTGATACTGCGGGAAAAGGTGGGGGTTCGACGCTGGAGCGCCGTCGCGATCGGCTTTCTCGGGGTCCTGATTATTTTGTCGCCACGCGGAGAATTCAATCCGCTGGCAGTAATATTCGCTTTCATCGCGGCGATCACCTACGCCTCGCAAACCATATTGACCCGGTTCCTCGGCGACCACGACCACCCGATGACCATCGCCTTCAACGCGATCCTGATCTTCACCGTTGCCAGCGGCATCCTGAGCCTGTTGCTATTCAGCGGATTCATCGCCGTGTCATCGAACCACCCGTCGCTGGAATTCTTCGGCCGCGCCTGGCAACTGCCATCCGATGTCGATTTTTTCCTGATGCTGGTGATCGGCCTGATCGCGGCGATCGGCTTCTACTGCCTGTCGCGGGCTTACTGCTCGTCCGAAGCCAGCGCGATTGCACCGTTCGAATTTACCTATATCGTCTGGGCGGTGGTATTCGGTTACCTGTTCTGGAACGAGGTTCCCGGTCCTACTACCATTGCCGGCATCGCGATACTGGTATCAAGCAGCCTGTACATCTGGTATCGCGAGCGCCAGATCCAGCGTCGCGAAACCGCGCTGGTGCCAGCACAGGCGGCCGAAATGGCGCAGCAGGATACTTTCTAATTCCACTGGTAGGCGCTGGCGATGAAGCGCGCTACCGGTTCCTGGAATACGGTACTGGCTGGACCCTGTGCAATGCCGTAACAAACCTGTAGCGGCAGCAAATGCTCCTCGCGCGGATGACAATAGCGCGCATGCGGCGCCTGTTCCCATTCGATCAGTCGTTTCTCCCGCTCCGCCTCGGGAAGACCAGGGTCACTGCAGGTTTGCGCCAGCCAGGCCTCGAATCCCTGGTTGCGCGGGTCGATCGAGTCATCACGCTTGTCCATCAACTCCTGCATATTGTGAAACGAAAAACCGGACCCCAGGATTAGCAGGTTGTCGCTTTTGAGACCGGCCAATGCCTTGCCGATGCGCACATGCTCGCCGGCGTCGAGGCTGGCCGCGAGCGAGATCTGGATGCAGGGTATATCGGCCTCGGGGTACATCAGCATCAGCGGCACGAACAGGCCGTGATCGAAACCACGACGAGCGTCGAGATTGGCGTCGATGTCAGCCTGTCGCAGCAGGTCCTGCACGCGCGTTGCCAGCGCGGGGTGACCCGGCGCCGGGTACTGGTACTCGTAGGTTTCGGCTGGGAATCCGTAATAGTCAAACAACAACGCCGGCGCCGGCGCCGCGGTAATCGATACCACGGGTTCCTCCCAGTGCGCACTAATGACGATAATCGCATCCGGTTTCGCGATCGTGGCCGGCCAGGCCTGTAAAAATCGGTTCATACTGGCGTGCCCTGGCTCACCGAGCAGCGGTAACGGCCCGCCGCCATGTGGAATGAACAGCACAGTAGCGCGATTCATCATCATGCAAACAGCTTGCTAATCGCGGCCTCGACCTGGCTCGCGAACTCGGGATTGCTGATCCTGTCGGCTTCGGTGTCGAAGTTTTCCGGGAAAGATGGCAGCGAGACACTGGCCATAACCTGGCCGCCAAAACGCGGAATCTGACTCAAGGCCAGTTCGAGCACCGACTTGCCGCCGCGCCCGCCCAGCGAGGTCGATAGCAACACCATGGGTTTATCCTGGTAAACCTTTGGCTGTATGCGCGAGATCCAGTCGTACAGATTCTTGTAGGCGACGCTGTAGGCGCCGTTGTGCTCGGCAAAGGAAATGACGATGCCGTCGGCATCGTTGAGCTTTTGCAGGAATGCCCGCGCCGGTTCCGGCTGGCCCAGTTCATCCTCGCGGTCGACGCTGAACAGCGGCAACTCGTAGTCGTTGAGATCGAGAATCTCGACCCGTGCATCCTCGAGCAAACCACAGGCATAGGCGACCAGCTGCTTGTTGATCGAGCGGCTGCTATTGCTGGCGGCGAATGCGATAACATGTTTCGTCATAACTCAGGCTCCCATCAGGATAAGGTTTTCGCGATTGATCAGCTCCGGATCATCCTGGTAACCGAGGATTTCCGGGATTTGCCGGCTATCCTTGCCGATGATCTGCTTGCATTCGTCGGACGGGTAGTTGACCAGGCCACGCGCGACCTCGGTGCCGTCCGGCGCCAGGCAGGCGACGACTTCACCGCGGTTGAACACGCCGCTGACCGACTTGACCCCGATCGGCAGTAACGAAGCATTACGATTCAGCAGCACGTCGACCGCGCCGTCATCGAGCGTCAGCTCGCCAGCACAGCGCATGTGCCCGGCCAGCCATTGCTTGCGCGCCGCCAGGTGTCCCTCGCTGGCCTCCAGGAAACTGCCCAGCGCTTCGCCCTGCACCACGCGCACAATCACGTTCTGCTGCGTGCCGGAGGCGATCACCGTATGGGTGCCGGAACGCGCCGCGAGCTGCGCCGCGCTGACCTTGGTCTGCATTCCGCCACGACCCAGCTCACCGCTGCTGGGGCCGGCATAGCCCATTAGTTTCGGGTCGCGTGCGTCGGCCCGAGCGATCAGTTTCGCGTCGGGATTGTCGGCCGGGTTTGAATCGAACAGGCCCTGCTGGTCGGTCAAAATGATCAGCAGGTCGGCCTCGATCAGGTTGGCCACCAGCGCGCCGAGGGTGTCGTTGTCACCGAAGCGGATCTCCTCGTTGGACACGCTGTCGTTTTCGTTGACTACCGGCACCGTGCCAAACTCGAGCAGCGTGCGCAGCGTGGAGCGCGCGTTCAGGTAGCGCCGCCGGTTGGACAGGTCGGCATGGGTCAGCAGGATTTGTGCACTGTGAATACCGTGCGCCTGGAAACAGGCCTCGTATGCCTGCACCAGCCCCATCTGGCCGACCGCCGCGGTGGCCTGCAGTTCGGGAATAGCGCGCGGGCGCGTCTTCAGTCCGAGCCGGGTGATGCCCTCGGCGATCGAGCCCGACGACACCAGCACCACGTCGACGCCCTCGGCGCGCAGCTGCGCCATCTGTTCCGCCCACGCGGTAATCGCGGCGCGATCGAGTCCTTTGCCGCCCGCGGTGATCAGCGCCGAACCGATCTTGACGACGACTTTTTTATAGCGATTCATCATTTTCCAGGAACTTCATAATATCGTGGCATAGCGGTTCGACACCCTCGCGGTTAAGCGCGCTGATCGCGTGCACCGGTCCCGACCAGTCGAGTCCGCCGGTGATTTCGTCGATCACCGCTTGACGCTCTTCTGGCGGCACCAGGTCGAGTTTGTTCAACACCAGCCAGCGCGGCTTGTGGTAAAGCGATTCATCGTAGCGCTCCAGCTCGCGCAGTATCTTGCGCGCCGAAACCACCGCCGAATCGGCGCTCGCATCCGGCATGACGTCGATTATATGCAGCAGCAGGCGGGTGCGCTGCAAATGTTTCAGAAACTGGATACCGAGGCCGACACCGTCGGCAGCACCTTCGATCAGCCCCGGGATGTCGGCAACCACGAAGCTGCGGTGTCGGGCGACGCTGACCACGCCGAGGTTTGGGTGCAGCGTGGTAAACGGGTAATCGGCCACCTTGGGGCGCGCCGCCGATACCGAGCGAATGAAGGTCGACTTGCCGGCGTTGGGCATGCCCAGCAAACCGACATCGGCGATCAACTTGAGCTCGAGCTTGAGATCGAACTGCTCGCCCTTGCTGCCCTCGCTGCATTGCCGCGGCGCGCGATTGGTCGAGCTCTTGTAACGCGTATTGCCGAGCCCGTGGTAACCACCGCGGGCGATCAGTATCTGCTCGGATTCGGACGCCACGTCGGCCAGCAATTCGCCCTGCTCCAGCGTCGTGATGACGGTGCCCAGGGGAACTTCGATGACGATATCCTCGCCCCTGGCCCCGGTTTTGTTCTTGCCCTGCCCATTGGCGCCGCGCTGGGCGACGAAGCGGCGCGTATGGCGGAAATCAGAGAGGGTATTCAAGTCCTTCGAGCCGACCACGTATACCGAGCCACCGTCACCGCCATCGCCTCCATCGGGACCACCCATGGGGATGTATTTTTCGCGCCGGAAACTGACGATGCCGTTACCGCCATCGCCGGCCTTGACGAAAATATTGGCTTCATCGATAAATTTCATCGCGGGATCATACCATCGGCAAATAAAAAAGCCTCGCTGGGCGAGGCTTTTCGAGTTCGGTGCTGGTGCTTGCTAGCGCTAGCTCACCACGTTGACGAAGGTGCGGTTGTGGCGCCCCTTGACCTTGAATTCGACCTTGCCCTGCGCCTTGGCGTAAAGGGTGTGATCCTTGCCGCAGCCGACATTGTCTCCGGGGTGGAACTTGGTGCCGCGCTGGCGCACCAGGATATTGCCCGGGATGACTACTTCGCCGCCAAACTTCTTGACGCCGAGGCGTTTGGATTCTGAATCGCGACCGTTGCGGGTACTGCCCGCCGCTTTTTTATGTGCCATTGTCTAACAACCTATGCCTTGATCTCGGTTACTTCGATTTCAGTATAGCTCTGGCGGTGGCCCATCTGGCTGCGCGAATGCTTGCGGCGGCGGAACTTGATGATTTCCACCTTGTCGCCACGACCGTGCGACTTGATGGTCGCGGTTACGGAGGCCTTGTCGAGCACGGGAGTTCCCACGGAAACCTTGTCGCCGTCGGCAACCATCAATACGTTATCGAGCTTGACGGTCGCGCCTTCGTCGCCGGCGAGCTTTTCTACGCGCAGGGTTTCACCCTTGGTTACCTTGTACTGTTTTCCGCCGGTGGCGATGACAGCGTACATGTGTGACTCCGAAGCAATACTGAAAAAGGTGGCGAATTCTAGCGGCTGTCGGGGTGGGCGTCAATGCCTTTAACCAGTTGATTCTCTAATTAAATCCAGAT
>CAMYON010000041.1 GCA_947260025.1 uncultured Gammaproteobacteria bacterium | reverse complement strand
AGCCAGGGCACGCCCCACAGACCGCCGAAGGCGAGCATGGTCGACGCCATGCCGAAGCCGATCACGGAACAGACCCAGGTCTGCGGATTCGTCGTCACCGCGCGCAGACCTCGCATGATCCCGCTGCGAGGCCCGGGTTGTCGCTGCTCGCTGGAACGTTTCGGCACCAGCAAGAAAATCGAAACCGCTAGCACCAGGGCGACCAGCGCCAGCACGTTCATGCTGTCCCGCCAGCCGATCGATTCGACCAGCTGACGCAGTGGCGCCTGGCCGAAGATGCCTCCGCTCATACCCACGGTTTGCAGCAAACCGGCCAGCATCGCGTATTGCGCCGGTTTGAACCAGTAACCGGCGATCGCGAGCGTGCCGACGAAAGCAAAGGCCACGGTGCCGCCGATCAGCGCGCGCCCTATGGATGCCGTCAGCACGGAATCGGAGAATGCAAAAGCGATCGATGCCAGCGCGCACAGCGCGGCGGTGAAACTCATCAGCTTGCGCGGGCCGTAGCGGTCGGTCAGCATGCCTACCGGCAGCTGGATCGACGCGTAGGTATAGAAGTAAAACGCCGACAGCGATCCGAGCGCGGCGCCGCCGACGGCAAACTCGCGCATCAGCTCGTCGGTCATGACGCTCGGAGAAACCCGCTGAACGAAGGCATAGCCGAAGAACAGCGTGCCCAGCGCGAAAGCGATAGTCGCTTGCGAGCGGCTTACGGCAGCAGCTTGTGGATCGGGCATTGGCGGATTTTGGTTGCCGGGCAGCTGGCTAAACTAACACGATCGGCGTAAAAGCCAAGCATTGTTTGGCGGTTGTCGAAATCCAGCCGTAAGCCAGGGATCGACGGCGATTAGCAGGCCTTTTTCAGTTGGCGATCGCCTGCTTGTCGAAACAGGATAGTGTAATGAACCCGATGCGTGGCGGGCAGACCGTTAGCGGCCATCGACGGTACCGGTCGGGAGTATAACAGTGGTCTTGGCCAGCTTCGCCTTCTTGTCGGCAACCAGCTTGAAGTCGGTGAAAGCGATGCGGACGTAGTCGAAGTTCTGCAACTGCCGACGTTTCACCGGCGCCTTATTGACAAAGGTGCCGTTGGTGCTGCCCAGGTCCTCGATGAAGATATCGATGAGTCCGTCCATCAGCTGGTTCGGGATCAGGTCGATACGAGCATGTTCGGTGCTGACCGAATCGTCGTCGATAACGATGTCGTTGTCCGGGGCGCGCCCAATCATGATGGTGGCCTGGTTGAGGGGGAAACTCTTCATCACCACGTCGTCTACTAGCAATTGCAGCTCTGCCAAAACGGTAATCTCTTTTTATAAAGTTCTACCTGAGTATAAACCGGGTTAGGCCGCTTTCAAGGCGGAAAGCGCAATGATCGGATCAACGGTTGCCTGAGGTCGATATTCATCTCGTTTTTGTGACATTGTTGGCAACCAGGACAGCGGCGAAGGGACAGCGGTTAGGGTGAGAAGGGCCCTTCAGGAAGCCGTCATTAACTCGATCGCCTTGAACGAGGTCAGCGCGAGTACCAGGATAATGACGAAAAATATCAGCGTACGCTGCTCGAAGGCTGCGCCGCGCATTTGCTCGACCTTGCGCAGTATCCAGTCCGACAGGAAGTAGAGGACGAGCCCGGCGGCGGTGTAGTAAACGAACTCCATCAAGCGCTCGCGGGTGGGTAGATATGAAAACCGAGGACGTAAATGACAACCCCGGATATCGATACGTAAAGCCAGGTCGGCAGCGTCCAGCGCGCGATACGGGGATGGGTTTTGAAATTACCCCGGGCCGCGAACCAGACGGTCAGCAGCACCAGCGGCACGATTATCGCGGCCAGCACGATGTGTGACCCCAGCAGCGTGAAGTAGAGCGGGCGGATCCAGCCCTGGCCGTTGAACGGGGCGTACCCGACCATGTTGTGGTAGGTCAGGTAGGACAACAGAAATACGCCCGACACGATCAGCGCTGCGACCATGCAGTTGCGATGCATGCGGCGGTTGTCACTGCGGATGAAATAATATCCCGTGCCCAGTAAGATCGTGGCAATGGCGTTTGCTGCCGCCTGAAACGGCGGCATCAGGGGTATCAACTCGTTAAGTGTCATAAAGCATTCTGTGATTCTTCGATGCTAATGGCTGGTGCCCTCGGAGCGCGTGATCTTATTGTACACATTGTACTTACCGGAAGGCTTGTTCATCGGCAGGCGGGTTATCTCCTGCAGCGTAGTTGCGTCGTAGACGATAACGGCGCCATCGGGATCCCAGATACTCAGCAGTGCATACTTGCCATCGCGGGTAAATTCGACATGCGCAGAGGTTTTACCCGGCACTGGCCGCAGGGTTTTGACGATTTCCAGGCTGCGCTTGTCGATGATATGCATCGCGTCCCGGTTGGGGCCGAAGAACACGTCGACCCAGGCATAGGGCGATTGCTCGTGGCTGCGCATGAAGAAACCGGGCCCCAGGGTGTCGAGCTTCTTGATTACCTGCCAGTTCTCCATGTCGATGATGCTGACCGTTCCTGACTTCAGGTTTGGTGACGCCATCACCGTGCGGTTGCGATAAGACCAGCTAATGCCTGAACCGAGATGCGGCATGCCGTTCAGCTCGATGGTCGCAATCTTGCGCCCAACCAGCAGGTTGACAACCTGCCCCTTGCGGTCCGAGCGTGAGGCACCGATCAGGTGGTGATATGGCTGGTCGAAAAAGAAGTCGTCCAGATAATCGTCGAGCTCGATGCGTCGCACCGGGAAACGACCCTGTTCGGCAAGTCCCTCGCCCATACGATAATCATGGACGTAACTGTTGAACACCGCAGGCGGATCGTCGAGATAACTGATTTCCCAGACTTCTTTCAAGTCCTTGAGCGCGACGATGAAACTGTCGCGCGGTGCGGCGGTATAAACCGCGCTGACGCGCGACGTGTTTTCACCATTGCGATCCGTGACCGGGATGATCTTGACCAGGCTGAGATCGTGGGCGTCGAGCACGACCAGCGTATGCGGCAGGTAGTTACCCACCATGACGTAACGGTCGTCGGCCGAGACCGCTGTGTTGCGCGTATTGATGCCGGCCCGTATCTCGGCTACTTTTTCCAGGCGGTACATGTCGTATTTGGTAATCCAGCCATCGCGCGAGGCAAAATATACGTAGCGTCCGTTCGAGGAATATTTCGGGCCTCCGTGCAGCGCATGGCGTGACTTGAAGCGCTGCAGGCGCTCGAAGCTGTCGCCATCCAGCACCGAGACGTGGTGATCACCAGCTTCGACCACGAGAAACAGGTTGAGACGGTCGGCCTCGTACACCGGCGGCAGTTGCGCGGCATCTGGCCTGAGCAGCTCCGGGTTCAGGATTCGGTGGCTTGCCTCGATATCCGCGGCCTCCCAGCGGGGCGGTTTTTCGGGAGGGGTATAGATAAACTCGACCAGGGAATTTATTTCGGATGCATTTAGCTGCGCGCCGAAGGCTGGCATCTGCGTCGCCGCCAGTCCGGCGGTGATAGCCCGGATCGCGTCAGGCTTGCGCAGGCGCTTCAGGTTACCCGGTAGCAGGGCCGGGCCGCTTAGGCCCAGGCGCTGCGCGCCATGGCAGGCAGCGCAGTGCTTTTGATAAGATTCGGCGCTGGCCAGTACCTGAGCGCTCGGCCAGGCCGCAGCGATCACGCAGATTGTCAGCAATCGAATGAGCTTTCGAACCATGGATTAAGAACCGGAAGAACAGAGAATCGCCGCCGACAACCGTGCACACTGCGTTGTCGGACGGCGGAAAGGGTGGGCACATCCTTTAGCCCACCCGGGGTAATTGTTAGTAAACGTCGTTGACCGTGTTGTAGACGTTGAATTTACCGGTCGGCGTGATCAGGCGTGCATCCTTGATGACCTTCTTCAGCTTGAGCGTCTTGTCGTCGATGACGACCAGCGCGGACTCCTGCTCCTTGCCGCTCCAGACCGAGAACCAGACTTCGTCGCCCGCCTGGTTATACTCCGGCTGCACCACGCGCTTCGGTCCCTCGCCCAGATCGGCCCACTCGGCAATCGGCAGTACCTTGTATCCCTTGTCCAGGTCACTGACGTTGAACACCGCGATCGACTGGCTTATCTTCTCGCCCGGGTTCAGCGGGGTATCCACGTACAGGTGCTTCGATTTCGGATGAGTTTTGATGAACAGCGACCCGCCGCCCTGGCCCTTGAGCACTTCAACCACCTTCCAGGCCTGGTCCGGGTGTCCAACGGGATCCGTGCCGATCAGGGTGATCTTGTCGTTGCCGAGTGCACTGGTCGCCCAGACGGGGCCATACTTGGCATGTTCGAAATTCGCTCCCCGACCCGGGTGCGGGATCTTGTCGACGTCGATCATCGCGGTGAGTTTACGTAACTTGGAATCGACTACCGCAATCTTGTCGGATTTGTTGGCCGCGGTCAGAAAGTAGCGATGCGTTTTGTCCCAGCCGCCGTCATGCAGGAAGCGCGCTGCCGGAATCGTGGTAACCGACAGGTTATCGACATCCTCGTAGTTGACCAGCAGGATCTTGCCGGTCTCCTTGACGTTGACGATGAATTCCGGATGCTCGTGCGAGGCCACGATCGCGGCGACGCGGGGTTCGGGGTGATATTCCTTGGTATCGACCGTCATGCCGCGGGTGGAAACGATGGTTTTCGGTTCCAGCGTGTCGCCGTCCATGATCACGTACTGCGGCGGCCAGTAAGAACCGCCGATCGCGTACTTGTCTTCGAATCCCTTGTACTTGGAAGTCTCCACCGAGCGCGCCTCGAGACCAATCTTGATCTCGGCGACCGTATCGGGCTTCTCCATCCACATGTCGATCAGGTTGACGCGCGCGTCGCGGCCAACCACCAGCAGGTAGCGACCCGAAGCCGACATGCGCGAGATATGTACCGCGTAGCCGGTTTTGACGATGTTGATGATATCCTTGCTGTCACCGTCGATAAGCGCTACCTGACCGGTGTCGCGCAACGTAACCGAGAACAGGTTTTCGATGTTGTACTTGTTCATCTTCTTGCTGGGGCGTTCGGCGGCCGGTATCGGTAGCTTCCAGCTGCCGCGCATTTCGGCCATGCCCCACTCGGGTGGTGTCGGTGGTTCATGCTGCAGGTAGCGCGCCATCATGTCGACCTCGGCCTCGGTCATTTCACCGGAGGATCCCCAGTTGGGCATGCCCGCTGGCGAACCGTAAGTGATGAAAGTCTTGAGGTAGATGCTGCCGCGTGCCCGCGTGATGTCCGTGGTCAGCGGTTTGCCGGTGGCGCCCTTGCGCAGCACGCCATGACAGCCGGCACAGCGTTCAAAATACACCTGTTTGGCGGCCTTGAATTCATCCACCGTCATCGCTGGTCCTTCCGAGGTAATCATGTCTGATGTCGTTGACGGATCGATTCCCGACGGGGCCCCCTCGTAGCCGATCTCGGCTTCCCCCACCTCTTTGTCAACAGCATACGACGTCGTGAAAACCGACATTGCCAGTACCGAATAAACGAAAATTTTTATGCATCTTGTTGTCTGCAGTATCACGACGCTCACCATAGGGTTTTAAAAGTAGGTCGAGTATATGCGCAGGCAAACTGGTCGCTCCTTGATTTTTGTCAAGTTTGAAAATTCGTAAAATCGCGCCGGGAGGCGGCGGTTGAATGATGCTTCAAGAGCCTGGATGGCTCCCGGGAGACAGGTTTGTGTTGCCGGCGTGGGTGCCGGGAAAGCGAGGTAATTGACTGGAATAGCCGTGCCGGACGGAGGCTTGTCGACCCCCTGCCGACACGGCCGAAAAGATCTACTGTCCCAGGCTCGAGTAAAAGGCAGCCAGGTCGTCGATGTCAGCGTCCGATAATGCGGCCGCCATCGGAGCCATCATTGGATCGGCGCGTTTCCCATCCCGAAATGCTTTTAACTGGGCTACCAGGTAACCGGTTTTTTGCCCGGCCAGGTTCGGCCATAGATCGTTGGGGCTAATTCCGTTAGCACCATGACATGCGCCGCAGGTAGCCGCCTTGGATTTGCCGGCCGCCGCGTCTCCGGCAACCAGGCTGGCAGAATTGATACATAGAGCCGCAGTTGCGACCAGGGTAAGTACTTGTTTCATAGTTTCGCCTTCTGGATTGAGTTGATAAACCGTCCTGGAGGCTAGTGTACCGATCCACCAGGCGCCTTGATATTTATCATGTCGAGCGACGCTTTTCAAATCTGTCACGTGACAGGGGGTAGCACGGTCTGTGCCGGTACCCAGGTAATCAGCGGGCAGGGGCCGCTACCGCGGCTGGTTGCCGCCGCTACAGGGCGGATGGCGTTGATCCGGGAGAGTTTCCGATTACTGCGGGATGGTCGAGCTGAAGTCTTTCTCGTTTCCAGCCGCTGTTTCCGGCGTCGACAGCTGTTCCTTGACGCGGGCGATGAAAGCATCGGTCGAGTTGCGCGACTTGTCGTCGTTTGCCGCGCCGGCGTTGGGCGGAATTACAACCGTCTCGATAAAATCTTCGTCATCGGATTCCGGCTTGACCTCGGCATTCCCGTCACCGAAGCCGAGGTCGATATCGACCGGTGGTTTCGGCGGGATTATCTTGGCGGCCGCGGGTGCGCTGGTCGCGGGCTTCGACGGTTCCGATGGAGGAATCGGCGCGGAACCCAGGGGCGCGACAGGTGCCGGGCTTTCAGGTACCGGCATCGTTGCGGTCGAATCCCCCGTTCCCGGAATCGGCGCCGAACCGAGAGGCGCTACCGGCGCGGGCGAGCGCGCTGGCTCTGCCGGAGCCGGTTCATCGGCCGGCGGAATCGGCGCCGAGGCGAACGGCGACGGTTTGTCGAATACCGCTGCTTCGGCCGATTTTTCGGCTTTTGCGGGTTCGTCGGCCGGCGGAATCGGTGCCGAGGCGAACGGCGACGGTTTATCGAATAGTGCAGCCTCGGCCGGCTCGTCGGCCTTAACGGGTTTATCGGCCGGCGGAATCGGCGCCGAGGCGAATGGCGAAGGCTTGTCGAAGGCGGCTGGTTCGGCCGCTGCTTCTGGGGCTTTATCAGCCACCGCGGGGGCGGGTTCCGGGCTAACCGCCGCCGGCTCCGGCTCCGGCTTGGGCTTCGGGGCAGCCGCTGCCGAGGCCTTGGCCACCGCCGCTTGCTCGATCGCGGAGCGGTCGCGTGCCGGCTCGAAGCGTGCGGTATCGCGCGCGGCGCGTGCTCCGGGACTGGTATCGTCATCGGCGGCCGCCAGGGGATTGACTTCATCGGCAACATCGCCCACGCCGAGTTCGAACTTCGGTGCCGCAAAGTGGCTCAGGTATGCATTCAGGCTCGGTTTCAGGCCGTAACCATCGGAAGTAACGTTGAGGCGACGATTCAGCAGGTAGAGCAGCTGCAGCGCGATCAAACGTACCGGCGCATCGTCGTTGCCGATGCCCAGCATTTCGCGGTTGCTGAGTGCCAGCGGCGCCGCATTGCGCCAGGCGAAACAACCCTGGGTCGCTATTACGGCCGGTAGCGCTTTCATCGGGGTTTTGATCCCGGAGTTCTGACGGTTACCGATCCATAGCTCGATGTTTTCCTGGAGCTGGCGGTAGCTGTACTTGATACCGCTGAATCCGAATACGAAAGCCGGGGGTCTGCCGATCAGCTCGAAGCGCCCGCTGCGCAGCGGATCGTCGTGAACGAAAGTCTTGTTGGGCCCGGGCTTGAGGCCGTTTTTCTTGGCCAGTTTCACCATTACCGACTGGTCGACCTTGGTTTGCAAATGCGACAACGAGGCGCAGGTATTGAGAGAGTCGAAGAAGGTTTTACGGATGAACTTGGCCCTGATTGCAAACGCGGCCAGTACCGACTCGTAAAGGTAAGCCTTGTGGGTACCGCGCATGCCGATACGCGGGAAGTCCCGGTTATAGACAATAATATCCAGGTACTCCGAACAGTTACCGAAAGCGTCGATAACGCGGCCTTCTCCAATACCAAAGTTTTCCGGTAAAAATGGTTCCAGCACCGCGCGAATAAACGCCTCGCTTGCGGCCTTGTCGTCCAGTTCGTCTTTGTCGATGGCGGCGATGAAATTGGCTTCGTGCGCCAAGTTCTTCGCAACCAGATTTGCCCAGTCTTCGTAATTGTTCATGATAACCTATCGCCTAGAAGCGCTTCTCTCACGTCTTTATTTAGCAGATTGAAGGGAAAATTCTACAATATTCAGTGCTTTAGTTTGAATTTGTAGAATAAACCACAGGTATAGTCCCGATATTCGGAAAACTCAAGAAACTCTGTTTGGGTCATCTCACCCGGCAGCGCACGGTAAACGCAAAATGCGATTCTGCGTTTTTCTAAATTTTCCAATCACTTACGTGCTTGCAGCACGCCGACGACCCGCGCTAACGGGCCGGGCTTTACAACCAGAAAAAATTCCATAACTGAGATTTGCTCGTTGTTGGGTTATTATGAATTTTTTAACATTTTCAATGCGATATGCGGTTAATCGACCCATCGGCCACCGATTTTGACGCTGTTTGCGATCAATTTCAGTGGTCGATTCCAGCCCGCCTGAACGTTGCTCACCAGGTATGCGAGCGCCACCAGGAGCAGGCGCAGCGGGTTGCCGTTTACTACGAAAACGCCGCGGGCGAGCGCGCGAGTTACCGTTTTGGCGAGCTGAAGCAGCTGTCGGACCGGCTCGCCAATGCGTTACGCGCCGCGGGTATCGAGCAGGGTGACCGCGTCGCTATCGTGCTGCCGCAAACCGTCGAAACCGTGATCGCGCATCTCGCCATCCACAAGCTGGGGGCGGTATCGCTGCCGTTGGCGATTCTGTTCGGCCCGGAGGCGCTCGAATTCCGGCTGCGCGACAGCGGCGCGCGGGCTGCTATCGTGCATGCCAGCCGCTACGACGACGTTCGCGCCCTGCAGCCGGAGCTGCCCGAATTGTCACGCGTCATCGGCTGCCGTTGCGGCGCTTCGCAGGACGAATTCTGGAACCTGCTGCAGCAGGGCTCGGACGATTTCACCATGGTCCAGACGCGGGCCGACGATCCGGCCTGCCTGATATATACCTCGGGCACTACCGGTCCGCCGAAGGGCGCGTTGATTGCGCACCGTGCGGTGCTGGGTAATTTCACCGGCTTCGAAATGTCGCAGAATTTCTTCCCGCAAGCGGGCGATGTGTTCTGGACCCCGGCCGACTGGGCCTGGACCGGCGGGCTGTGGGACGCGCTGCTGCCGGCATTGAATTACGCCATGCCTGTCGTCGCTTTCGAGGGTGGCGGGTTCGATCCCGAGCGGGTGTGCCGTTTGATGGCGGATTACGAGGTCACCAATGCCTTCATTCCGCCGACCGCGTTGAAGATGTTGCGCGCCTTGCCCGATTTAAAATCGGCTCACGACCTGCATCTGCGCGCGATCATGAGCGCCGGCGAACAGGTCGGCGAGGAAATGATCCACTGGGGTCGTGACGCGCTCGGTTTGACCATAAACGAAATGTGGGGCCAAACCGAGTTTAACTATATCGTCGGCAACTGCTCCGCCATTATGCCGCCGAAGCCGGGTTCCATGGGCAAGCCTTATCCCGGCCACCGCGTCGATGTGATCGATGATGACGGCAACCCACTGGCGGACGGGGAGGAAGGCGAACTCGCGGCCTGGTGCGATGATCCGGTGATGTTCCTCGGGTACTGGAACAACCCGGAAGCGACCGCCGCTAAAATCACCGCCAACTGGTTTCGCACCGGCGACGTCGGTTACCGCGATGCCGACGGCTTCCTGTGGTTCGTCGGGCGCAAGGACGATGTCATAACCAGCGCCGGTTATCGCATTGGCCCCGGTGAGATCGAGGATTCATTGTTGAAGCATCCCGCCGTGCTGCAGGCAGCCGTAATCGGCAAGCCGGACCAGCTACGCGGCGAAATCGTCAAGGCGTTCGTTGTGCTGACCGATGGCTACGCGGCGTCCCCCGAACTCGCCAGCGAGATTCAGCAGTCGGTGCGCCGGCGCCTGTCGGCGCACGAATACCCGCGCGAAGTCGAATTCATCGACAGCCTGCCGATGACCACCACCGGTAAGGTACGTCGCATCGACCTGCGCGCTCGTGAACAGAAAGACTGATGCCTCGCGGCGAACAGGGCATGATCGCCATGGTTTCGATTATTACTTTTTGTCCTGCTCGCTTTTGACTGCAAAATTGCGATTTAGTACGCGTACTTCCCGTTGTGGGAACGGTATCTCGAAACCATTTTCCTGCAGGGCCTCCAGAATCATCAGCAGGAGGTCTCCGCCGACCCGGTTTCTACCGTCATCGATGCCCTCCATCCAGAATTCCACGAACATGTTGATACCGGAATCGCCGAAACTGTCAATTTCGCAATCGGGACGCTCTTCTAAAGGAACGTCGTCGCCGCTAAAGACCTGGGGATGAGAGGCAACCACCTGCTTGACGATCTCCACCAGTTTTCGGATGTCGCTGTGGTAGGCGACCGAGAAGTCCACCCGGTAGCGCTGGCTTTTGTCTTTGTGAGTCCAATTGGTAAAGGGTTCGACAATAAACTTTTCGTTGGGTACGACGATATCCTTGCCGTCGTAGGTTTCGAGCGTCGTCGAGCGCATGTTCAACTCCCGGACGGTACCGGTTCGACCGTCATCCAGTTCGACGTAGTCGCCGATGGATACCGATCGGTCGAGCAGGATAATGATGCCGGAGATAAAATTGGAAGCGATCGCCTGCAAGCCGAAACCAATGCCGACGCCAACGGCACCGCCGAATACGGCCAGCGCGGTCAGGTTGATCCCCATGACTTGCAGCAGCAGCAGGAAGATGACGAAGAATATCCCGACTTCGAGCATCTTCGCGGCCACCTCGCGCGTGCGCAGCTCCAGTTTTTCCTGGCGGCTGATGATCTCGCGGCCGGCTTTGTTGGAAACTCGCCCGATCCAGAACAGCAGTGAACCAAAGATGGCGACGCGCGCGATGCCGTAAGCGGAGATTTCGATGTTGCCGATGGAGACCGATATCGACTCGAGTATTTCAATCAGGCTTCCCAGGATGCCGAGCAGGTAGAGAAACAGCAGCGGCATTCCGAGCCACCTGAATATACCTGCGACCACCGAGTTTGTGATGAAGTCACTGATGATTGAATGGAACAGCAACAGGACCGCAACGGTGAGCGCGGTTTGTACCAGCCACCCCTGGCTCAAGGCGGTCTCGCTGATTTCAACGGAAATTCGCAACATCAGGATCGCGAGCAGCGGGAATACCAGGCTGCCCAGTTTGCTTACGAATCTCCGCGTCGGATGAACCGCATCCTGTTCGAGCCTGACGTCAAGGAAGGGGGTATGTTTTCGAATGCGATTGGCCAGCACGAACGCGACGGCATAGATTGCCATGACAATGCCAAGCTGCAGGTAGGTTTCCTGCTGCGTTAGCACTTCGCTCGCTTTCACAAGGAACAAGTCAAAGATCTGGTTTAGCTTTTCGAGTGCCATTCCGGTAATCCTCCTCCGGCAACCGGTTAATCGCCCGCATCGAGTATCGTTCGATTAATGATGAAAGCACGGCAAGTATACCATCTGGACGAGGGCAGTCGTCAGACAGATACAGACCCTCGAGTCGAATCGTGGTAAACAGGCCGTTATAACCGGTCCGGCCATTCGTAGTCGTCGTCATCCGCATCTTCACGCTCCCAGCTGTACTGTTTACGCGGCGGTTCGGGATCACGTTTGCGCAGCAGGAAGGCCAGCAGCATACCGATCACGGCGCCGCTCAAATGCGACTCGAAGGAGATCTCGCGGGATTGGGGTAACACGCCCCAGACCATGCCGCCGTAAAGAAAAAATATCACCAGCGACAGCGCGATCGCGCGCCGGTCCCAACGCAGGATGCCGACCGTAAGCAGGAAGAACAACATGCCGAAAATCAGCCCGCTGGCACCGATATGATAAGCCTCGCGCGCAAACAGCCAGACCGCGAATCCGCCGACCAGGTAGACGACCGGCAGCAGTATGCGGGCGGCGCGCGGGTACCCGTAAAGCAACAGGGTGCCGATGACGATAAGCGGCGCGGTGTTGGCAAACAGGTGCGCAAAGGAGCCGTGGATCAGGGGTGCGCTCAACACGCCTGCGAGCCCGTCGACCAGCCGCGGGTAGATGCCAAAACTGGAGAAATCCAGACCGCCGAAGTATTCCACCAGTTTCACTGTCCACAGCAACAGCGCGAACGACAGCACGATTTTGAAAGCCTGTCGCAGTCGACGCGCGTCGTTGCCGCTATCGGTTTTATGCCCCATGTTTACGTTGCGCCAGGTCCTGTCGTAGATTTGGTCCGAACGGCTTCGTCCAGCAGCACCACCTGAGATCAACCAGGCGGATTTAGCAGATTGTGATGCCCCAGGTTTTGCAGCAGGCGTTCGCCGCACAGCGCCATCGTGGTGTCGAGTTCGCGGTAAATAATATCGAGCGCCTGCTCGACGCCGGCTTCGCCCCGGGCGCCGAGCCCGTAGATGAAGGCGCGCCCGATGTAGGTGCTTTTGGCGCCGAGGCAGATCGCCTTGAGCACGTCCTGGCCGGAGCGGATGCCGCCGTCGAAGTGGACTTCGATATCGTTGCCGACCGCGGAAACGATGTCGGGCAGTGCGCTGATTGACGAGCGCGCGCCGTCGAGCTGACGCCCGCCGTGATTCGAGACGATGATAGCGTCGCAGCCGGCCTCGACCGCCAGGCGCGCATCCTCGGGGTCGAGAATGCCCTTGATGATCAGCTTGCCGCCCCAGCGCTCCTTGATCCAGTCGATGTCCTGCCAGGACAGTTTCGGGTCGAACTGTTCGGCGGTCCAGGACGAAAGCGAAGACAGGTCGCCGACCCCCTTGGCATGGCCGACGATATTGCGAAAACTGTGTCGCCGGGTTGTCAGCATATCGAGGCACCAGCGCGGGCGGCTGATGATCTGCAGGGCGGCATTGAGGGTCGGCTGTGGCGGCGCGCTCAGGCCGTTGCGAATATCCTTGTGGCGCTGTCCGAGGATTTGCAGATCGAGGGTCAGCATCAGCGCGCTGCAGCCGGCATCTTTGGCGCGATCGATCAGGCGGCTGACGAAGTCGCGATCCCGCATCACGTAGAGCTGAAACCAGAAAGGCTCGCTGGTATTTTCGGCGATGTCTTCGATCGAGCAGATGCTCATCGTCGACAGCGTAAACGGCACACCAAATTTCTGCGCCGCGCGCGCCGCCTTGATTTCGCCGTCGGGGTGTTGCATGCCGGTCAGGCCCACCGGGGCCAGCGCCACCGGCATCGATATCGGCTGGCCGATCATCTCGGTTTCGACCGAACGATTGCCGATGTCGACCGCGACCCGCTGGCGCAGCTTGATGTCCTGGAAGTCGGATTCGTTGGCGCGATAGGTTGACTCGGTCCAGGATCCGGAGTCGGCATACTCGTAAAACATCCGCGGTACGCGGCGGCGTGCCAGTTTTTGCAGGTCCCGGATGTCACAGATTGCTGTCATGCATGCCTCCTTGATTTGGCACTCAGTTTACTTAAATACGCTGTTTAATCCATCGCTCGTGGGTAAACGTATTATTAAGTATTGTGTTCCCCGGAATTCAGTTAGCATTTGGTCGCCATGCTCTCTATCAAACAACTTTCCAAGTCCTACCAGTACGCGGATGTTCGCCAGAACGTGCTGCAGGGGCTGGATTTCGAGATGGACGCGGAATCGTCGATCGCGCTGCTCGGCGAGAGTGGCAGCGGCAAGTCGACCCTGTTGCACCTGATCGCAGGTCTCGACCGACCCGACAGCGGCGAGATCCGGTTCGACGGGCGTCGCGTCGATAGCGAGCCCGAATCTGCCCTGGCCGAGATGCGTCGCGAACAACTGAGCCTCGTGTTCCAGCAGTTCCACCTGATTTCGACTCTGACGATCACCGATAACATCCGTTTCCAGGCAGCCTTGTGTCAGCGTTTCGATCCGCAGTACGAAGGTGAACTGATCGAGCGACTGGGACTCGGCGATCAGCTCGACAAGTACCCTTACCAGCTGTCGCGCGGCCAGCAGCAGCGGGTTGCGATTGCCCGCGCGATGCTGCACAAGCCGCGCCTGGTGCTCGCCGACGAACCCACCGGCAACCTGGACGAGGCCTCGAGCCTCGAAGTCATGGGTTTGTTCAGCGACCTGGTCAAGCGCGCCGGCAGTGGCCTGCTGATGGTAACCCACAGCCAGGCGATGGCGGCTTTCATGGATCGACGCGTAAATCTGCACAACGGCAGGCTTGCGGAAATCGAATGAAACCCAGGTTTTACTGGATCCTCAAGGCCTTGCTCAGTCACTACTGGCGGCATCCCTGGCAAACCCTGTTTTTGAGCGTGGGCCTGGTTGCCGGGGTCGGCCTGTGGTCGGCGGTGCAGATCATCAACCAGCACGCCGAGGCGAGTTACCGCGAGGCGCAAAGCCTGCTGGGTGCGCAGGCCAGCTACTGGATCCGCAGCCGTCGCGACGAGGGGATCGAGCAGGCGCTTTATATCGACTTGCGCCGCGCCGGATTCCGCCAGCTGTTTCCGCTGGTCGAGCTCGAGGTCAGCACCCCGTCCGGGGTTTCCATCAGGATCATCGCCACCGATTTGCTGGCGCTGCCCGATGACGCGTACAGCGATAGCGACAGCCCCGGGGACTTCAGCGATACCTGGGTCAAGTTCGTGCAACCGCCCTACCGCGCCTGGGTGCCCCGCGTGCTGGCCGACGAACTCGGGCTGAAGCAGGGCGAGCAGCTGCGCTTGCGCGATGGCAGGTTATTGCCGCCAGCGCTGATTCAGGCGCGTGAACAGCAGGGGCGGCAGGTGTTGATCGATATCGGCGCGGCCATGGCGCTGTCAGGCAGCGATCGTTTCAGTTACCTCGCGGTGGGGCCGATCAGTCCGCGCGATTATCAGCAGCTCGCCGCGACCCTTCCCGACCACCTCGAACTGGTGGAAAACCAGCAGCACATCGACCTGCAGGAACTCACCGAATCCCTGCACAGCCATTTGACCGCGATGAGCCTGCTGTCGTTTGCGGTTGGCCTGTTCATCGTATTTAACGCGGTGCGATTCTCGCTGTGGTATCGGCGCGCGACGCTGCTCGATTTGCGCCTGATGGGATGTGCCACGCATCAATTGTTTTCGGCGATCCTGCTCGAGACCCTGGTGTGGAGCCTGCTCGGGACCGCGCTTGGATTCGCGCTCGGCATCCTGCTGGCGCATGCGCTGCTGCCGGGCCTCGGCGCCAGCCTGCAAAGCCTGTACTCGGCAACCGTCGAGGCCGAGCTCGGCCTCAGTTCGATGACCCTGCTCCAGGCCTGGGGCATTACCCTGCTGGGCCTGGTGTGGGCGCTAGGCTGGCCGCTTTACCGGCAACTGCAGCAATCCAGCCTCGAATCCGGCAGTAGCGCAAGACAGCAGCAGGACGAGGCGATTGCGCGCCGTCGGTTGGCGCTGGCCGCGCTGGTGCTGGCGTTGATCGCCGTGCTGGCCTATGGGCGTATCTCGAGCGTCACCCAGGGGTTCATGGTGCTGGGCCTGATGCTGTTTGCTGCCGCATGGATGCTGCCCCTGCTGTTGGCCGCCGGGCTGCGCCTGGCTGCCTGGCTGGTGCCGCGCGAGCGTTTGACGATGCGCTGGATGGTCAGCGACGGCTGGTCGCAAATGCCCGCGTTTCGCAGTGCCATGATGGCGCTGCTGCTGGCGCTGACCGCCAATCTCGGCGTCGGCACCCTGGTCGACAGCTTTCGCAATGCCTTTGTCGGCTGGCTGGAGGTGCGGCAAAGCGCCGATATTTACCTGCGCGCGCCGCGGCTCGATATACAGCAGCTAAAGGCCTCACCTTCAACCGCGTCCTGGCTGGTCGACAGCCACCATCGCATCGGCATCACCACGCGCTGGCGCGGCCGACCGACGCTGGTGCGCGGCATCGAACCCGACGCTCCCGATAGCCTGGCACTGCCGCTATCGCGCTGGCAGGGTGACACCCCCGCCGCGGCGCTGCAGGCCTGGCGCGAGCAGGCAGGCAAGGTGCTGGTCAATGAGCAGGTCCATTTCCTCGCCGGGATCGAGCCGGGGGATCGCGTCAGCCTGGAGACCGACAACGGCCTGCAGGAATACGAAGTCGCCGGCGTTTTCTACGACTACGGCAATCCGTACTTCCAGTTTTACCTGCCGGACCGGGTGGTTGCGAGCAACTGGCAACACCACTACTCGCGCGGTATCGCGCTCTGGTTGAACCACGACAATAGCGCCGCGATGCAGCAGGCCGAGGCAGTTCTGAAAGAGCTGGGGGCGCAGCCGGGCGACTGGATTTCGCAGGCGCAGGTACGCAAGCTGTCGGTCGGTATTTTTGATCGCACTTTCGCAATCACCGCGGCGATGAACGCACTGACGATGATCGTTGCGGCGATCGCGCTGCTGGCGTCGCTGCTCGCCATTCTGCAGGAACGCCTGCCGCAGTTCGCGCAATGGCGCGCGCTCGGTCTGCGCCAGGGTGAACAGCTGTTGCTGGTCGCGACCCCGTTGCTGATTTTTTGTGCGATCGCCTGGCTGCTGTCGATCCCGCTCGGGGCCCTGCTGAGCTGGGTGCTGATCTACAAGCTCAACATCATCAGTTTCGGCTGGAGCATGCCGCTGCTGTGGGAGTTTATGCCGGCGCTGCAGCTTGCCGGCGTGGTTATCGTGATCTGTGGCCTGACCCTGTTGCTGGTGTCTTTCCAGTGGCGCCGCAAGATGCCGCAGGCGCTGGCCCAGCTCGGAGAAACGGTGTGAAACGCCTGCTAGCCCTGGTCGGTTGCCTGCTGTTGAGCCCGGCGCTGGCGGCGCAGGACGTGCTCGGTGACCTGCGCGACCAGGGCCTCGGGTTTGCCCAGGTTACCCCGGGCAAGAGCCTGCAGTTCCCGCGCGATCATGCGCCGCATCCTGATTATCGAATCGAATGGTGGTACCTGACGGCCAACCTTGCCGATCGGCAGGGACGACATTGGGGGCTGCAGTGGACGCTGTTCCGTCAGGCCCTGAGCCCGCCGCAGGCCGACCTCGATGGTTGGCAAAGCAGCCAGATGTGGATGGCGCATGCGGCTCTCACCACGCCGGACGGTCATTTTCACGAGCAGCGTTTTGCCCGCGGCGGTATCGGTCAGGCCGGGGTAACCGACATCGAGCGTGTCGGGTACTTCAATGCCTGGATGGATGACTGGCAGTGGCGTTCCAGCGGCGCGGCGCTATTACCGGCCGAGCTCAGGTTTACGGTAGGCGATCGTGAAATCAGCCTGCAGCTGGAGGCTAGCGGCGAGCTGGTCGCCAACGGGATCGACGGTTACAGCCAGAAATCGGCGCAGGGGCAGGCCAGTTATTACTACAGCCAGCCGCATATCCGGGTCCGCGCTGCCATCGGCCAGGGGCCCGATCAAATCTCCCTCGACGGCCAGGGCTGGCTCGACCGCGAGTGGAGTTCACAGGCCCTGGCTCCGAACCAGCAGGGCTGGGACTGGTTTTCGCTGCACCTGGACGATGGCCATAAGCTGATGGTTTACCAGTTGCGCCACGATGACGGCGAGCACTGGCTCAGCGGCAACTGGATCGAACCGTCTGGCAACACCCGGCTACTGGATCGCAACGCCATCGAGCTGAAATCGACCCGTAGCCGCGAGATCGAAACCGGCGACGGGCGTTCGCGCGTGTTGCCGCTGGAATGGCAACTGGGGCTGGCCGAACCGCGGCGGCGCTGGCGCATCAGGCCGCTGTACGATCAGCAATGGATGGATACGACCATCCCTTACTGGGAAGGGGTGGTGCTGGTCGAAGACGAGACCGGGGCCCGGGCCGGGATCGGCTACATGGAATTGACCGGCTACGACTAATGACGCTTCGGCCTCTTGACAAGCTTCGGCGCCACCGTGAAATCGTCGCCAAACAGGCCGCTGTTTTGCGGTATCATCGCGGTCTTTCGAGTTAGAGGAGCATCCGGATGAGAGTGATAGTCGATATCTGCGTCGTGCCGATGGGCGTCGGCGTTTCGGTTTCGGAGTACGTGGTCGAGTGCCAGCGAATTTTCGAGGCCGCCAACCTGAGCCACGAGATGCATTCCTGGGGCACCAACGTCGAGGGCGAGTGGGACAAGGTCATGGCGGCGGTCAAGCAGTGCCACGAAAAAATGCATGAAATGGGTGCGCCGCGCTGCAACAGCACGCTGCGTGTCGGCACTCGCAACGATCGCGAGCAAACCATGCAGGACAAGCTGGATAGCGTCTATTCCAAGATGGGGATCTGAATAAACCCGGAGAAAAACCTGCGCGCGTTGCTACTCCGGGTCAAAGGGCGTGGTGTGACGCGACCTGGATCAGCGCCGCCTCGATGTCTGCGGAAAAACAGGCGAATATTACTTCCTCGACATGCTCGCATTGATGGAGTGTCTGCAGCGTGGCCTCGAGCGCGATGCTTGCGGCCTGGTTGATCGGGTAGCCATAAATTCCGCAGGAAATTGCCGGGAAGGCGATACTGTTGAGCGCACGCTCTTCCGCCAGCAATATGCTTTTGCGGTAACAGCTCGCCAGCAGTTCGGCCTCGTTGTTGCCGCCGCCCTGCCACACTGGCCCCACCGCGTGAATCACGTAACGCGCCGGTAACTGGTAACCCTCGGTTATCCTGGCGTCGCCGGTGTCGCAACCACCCAGCGTCTGGCACTCGGCCAGCAGCTCCGGTCCGGCGGCGCGGTGGATCGCACCGCAAACCCCGGCGCCGTCGAGTAGCTCGGTATTCGCCGCGTTGACGATGGCGTCGACCTCGAGCCTGGTGATATCGGCCTGTCGAATATCAATCTTCGGCATCGGTTTCCTCCCTGGCATGCCAGAACTCTGTCAGCGATTGTTCCAGTGATTCGGGGCTGTTGCAATAGCTGGGATTCCAGCGCGGCGGCAGATGCTGCCGGTAGCCGGCCTGGCGAAAGCGTCGGTCGAGCAACACCACGACGCCTCGATCCCGTTCGCTGCGTATCACGCGGCCGGCGCTTTGCTTGACGCGAATCAGGCCCGGAAAGCGAAACGCGTAGTCGAAGCCGTCGAGCTGCAGCGTTTCGAAATCCTGCTGAATCAACTGCTGCTCGCTGTCCGCCTGCGGCAGGCCCGGGCCGACGATAATTGCGCCGATCAGCGCGTCGCCGCGGTAGTCGATACCCTCGGCAAAGCGGCCGCCCATAATAGCGAAACCCATGCGCCTGTCGCCCTCGAAAAAATTGGCGAGATAACGCTGCTGCGCCGCTTCGTCGACCTCGCGTTGCTGCAGCAGAGTTTCGATTTGCGGGTAGCGGGCGGTGAAATTTTCATGCACCTGCTGCATGAAATGGTAGGCGGAAAAAAATACCAGGTAGTTGCCAGGCCGGGCGCGATAACTGGCGGCGATCGAATCGCCGATGGCGTCGACGTGCTGTTCCCGTTGGCGGTAGCGCGTATCGACATAGTCGCCGATGCAGACCCGCAGGTTGTCGGCGGGAAACGCCGATTCGAGCACCAGGCTTTTACAGTCCTGTTCGAGCCCCAGCGCCTGCTGGAAGTAGGTGGTCGGTGACAGCGTCGCGGAAAATCCGCAAACCGCCTGGAACAGCGGGTAGCATTCCTGCAGGTACTCGAAAGCGTTCAGGCACAGCAGCCGCATTGCGCGCGCCGCCAGCGGCTTGTAGCCGAGTGCACGGTGATGGCGGGCGAACAGCTGGCAAATGCTCTGAAAACGGAAGATTTCCTTGGACAGGTCCAGGGTTTCGCGGGCGATATGCTTGTTATTGAAAATATCGAAACCGAGCTTTTCGCCGAAACGCTGGCTTGCCTGCAGCAATCCCGCGGGTACCTGTTCCGAGATCGATTCGTCCTGCTCCTGCCCGCGCAGTTGACGATCGAGCGCCTGCTGTATCGATTTCAGCGCCGCCGATATCTGGCGGCTGTTGTCAGCCGCCAAAGCCTGTTTAATCTGGCGCCGGCCGAGGCTGGCGGAATACATGCCGCGGGCCCGGTCCACCAGGTTGTGTAATTCGTCGATCAACAGCAGTTTGCGGCGCTGATCGGCACGGAAATAGCCGAGCTGCACCAGCGGATCGAACACGTAATTGAAGTCGCAGATCACGACCTCGACCCAGGGCAGCATTTGCAGCGTAAGCTCGAACGGACACAGTTCGAACTCGGCGGCAATCGCCTGGATGCAGGCTACGTCGAGCTTGCGTAACTGCAGCAATTTTTCACGCGCTGCCGGCAGGCGCTCGAAGAATCCGAGGCAGCGCCGGCAGCGGCCCTCGTCGTCGATTTCGCTGTCGTCGAAGTTGCAGGGGCAGCTGCGCGCCTTGGCCTGGATGACCAGGTAGGAAATCTCGGTTTGCATCTGTTCGATGGCGGCAACCGCCTGCTGTTGCCCCGAGACCTTGGCCGACAGGTAGACGACCTGGTCGCACTGGTCCTCGGCCGATGGCCTTGAGCGCGGGAAACAGGGTGCTGATGGTTTTGCCTGACCCGGTCGGGGCTTCCACCATCAAACGCTGCCGGTTTACCACCGCGCGGTAAACCTCGGCGGCGAAATGGCGCTGCTGGCTGCGAAACTCGGCGAACGGGAACGCCATCTGCCGCGCCTGTTGCCGGGTGCTTTGCCGCTGGGCCTCGACCAGCCGGTGCCAGCGCAGGTAATGACGCAGCGTATCCTCGACAAAGGTTTCGAGCGCGCTGGTCGCATAGACTTTTTCGTAACGTTGTTCGTGCCGTGAAAACAGGTTCACCAGGTTCAGGCTGAGCCTGACCTCTTCCAGTTCATGCTCGCGCGCGTAGCAGGCGCCATAGCACTTTAGCTGGGCCCAGTGCACCGCGTCTTCCTCGTCCCCCGCGAGCTGTGCGTATACGGTCTTGATTTCCTCGATGCGCGGTGGTGTCTCGCCGGCAAACAACAGGTCGATGCGCCCGCCGAGCTCGACCTCGATGTCGTCGATCCGGCTTTGCCATTTTACCGCGACCTCTGACTCGGCCTCGCCGCGGTAGCGCTGCTGAATTTTCTGGTGCGTTTGCAGCCCTTCTAGCGCCTTGACCCCCGGGCTGTTGGCGCCACCGAGGTCGCCGCTGCGGCAGCAGAACTCGACCAGCTCGCGTACCCCGAGTTTCAGCTGGTCCGCCATG
>CAMYON010000040.1 GCA_947260025.1 uncultured Gammaproteobacteria bacterium | reverse complement strand
CCCTACGACTTCTTTATTTTCTCCGGATTAAAGACCATCGCCTTTATCGTCTGGTCGATATTCCTGTTGCGCATGGTGCGTTCGGTGCTGCGAGGTATCGCCGCACATGAAGATCGTATCAAGGTGCTGCATCCGCAAACCCTGCCCCTGTTCGAGAATATCGCGATGATCATCATCGTCGTGCTGTCGATATACATCATTTTTTCCGCCTGGAACGTCGATATGACGGCCTGGTTGGCCTCCGCGGGCATCGTCGGCATCGCCGTCGGTTTCGCCGCCAAGGATACGCTCGCCAACCTGTTTTCGGGGGTGTTTATCATGGCTGACGCGCCCTACAAAATCGGTGATTACGTGGTGCTGGATACCGGCGAACGCGGCGAAATCACTCACATCGGCATCCGCAGCACGCGCATGAAGACCCGCGACGATGTCGAGGTAACCGTGCCCAACTCGATCATGGGCAACACAAAAATAATCAACGAGTCCGGCGGCCCTCACGAGAAATTCCGCATCCGGGTAAAGGTGGGCGTGGCTTACGGCTCGGACATCGATCAGGTCGACAACCTGCTAATGGAAATCGCCGCTGCCAACGAAAACGTTTGCGAGGATCCGCCGCACCGGGTTCGATTTCGGGCGTTCGGCGGATCCAGTCTCGATTTCGAACTGCTTTGCTGGGTGGATCAACCGGCCGTTCGCGGCCTGGTAACACACGAACTTCTGAGCCAGATTTACCGGCGTTTCAAGGTCGGAGGCATCGAGATCCCGTACTCCAAGCACGATCTCTACATCAAGGAAATGCCATCCGATTCGATAGACTGATCAGTCCATCACGGCAGGGAAAATCCGATCGCGCAGAAGCTTGAACAACCGGACTGAGGAATATTCGTTTCGGCAAATCGAAACGAATATTCTGTCCGGGAATTATGGCCGCGGTTATACCGCGTAGTAACGGAACCTACTCGCCGAAGACGTCGACAATAGCGTCGCGCACCCCTGCGACTAGTTCGTCGAGCGTGGTCTCGTCGGTAGTCAGCGGCGGCGCGATGCAGACCACTTCGCTGCGCATGCGCGTGAACACACCGTGCTCGATCATGGCCCGGGTCATCTTCGGTCCGACGCCCCATTCCGGCGGGTACCAGGCCTTGCTGGCCTTGTCTTCGACCAGTTCGACGCCGCACATCATGCCCTTGCCGCGTACGTTACCGACGTGCGGATGACCATCGAGTTCAGCGTGCAGCTGTTCCAGCAGGTAGGCACCCTTGGTCGCAGCCTGATCGACAACCTTTTCGTTTTCGATGTAATCCAGCGTCGCGAGGCCGACCGCGCAGGTGGTCGGATGGCCGCTGTAGGTATAGGCATGCATCCAGGGCTTGTCGTTGTCGCGAATGGTGGCGGCAATTTCGTCGCTAATACCGATACCGCCGAGTGGCAGGTAACCCGAGGTAATCGACTTGGCGAATTGCACCAGGTCAGGCTGCACACCGTAGTGATCGAGCGCGAACAGTTTCCCGGTGCGGCCGAAGGCGGTAATGACCTCGTCGGCGACGAAGAGTACCTCATACTCGTCACAGATCTCGCGAATCCGCGGGAAATAATCGTCCGGCGGTACAATGACGCCACCGGCGCCCTGTACTGGCTCGGCGATAAACATGGCAACAGTTTCCGGGCCTTGCCTGAGAATTTCCTTTTCCAGCTCATTGGCCATGGCGATACCGATCGACGAACCATCTTCCGGTTGCGGGTAATGGTAGGGATCCGGCGCCGGGATATGGCTGAAACCGGGAATACGCGGTTCGAAGGCCGCCCAGTAAGGGGCGATGCCGGTGGCGCACATTGCCGCGAAGGTAACCCCGTGGTAACCCCATATGCGACTGATAACCTTGGTTTTTTCCGGCTTGCCCTTCGCTTTCCAGTAGTAACGCGCCAGCTTGAAGTTGCTGTCGGTCGACTCACCGCCACCCGAAGTGAAATAAAAATTATTGATTTGCGGATAGCAGATGTCGGACAGACGTTCGGCGAGTTCGATTGCCGGTGGATTAGAGCTGCCGTTATAGCTCGAGCAGAAAGCCATTTCCTTCATCTGCTTGCTCGCAGCATCGACCAACGGCTGTCGGCCATGCCCGAGGCTGACGTTCCACAGACAGGACAGGCCATCGATGAAACGGTTACCGTCGGCGTCGATCAGGTGGGACCCCTCGGTCTTTACCCAGACTTTTGCATTAGCGTGTGCCGTATTCTGGTGCAGGGGATGAATCATGTGTTCCTGGTCTTTCTCGATCAGGGCGCTGTTGCTGAGGGGGGCATTCATAGTCGCTACTCGCTGTCGTGATGGAAGCCGATCTCTCGGGTTTGATAGCGCGTATTATAAAGATTCCATGCCCCTAAGAAACCTTATTTCTGTGGCAATAGCCGGAAAAGTGGCCCGACTCTGACTGGACCAGGCGGCGCCGGGATTCTTGCCTCGAACTCGCCGTTCCTGCCGGACTTAACTGACTAGCCTGGAACAGCGCAGTACCAGGTCGGGCATCGCTTCGTTGTCACCGACATATTGCGACAATTCGATGCTGAGCTCAGGGTGCCCCGCCCTGGCGCAGGCGAGTTCACCGGGGATGTCCTGGGCAACATGTCTGCCGGCGGCTAGAAAATAAGGCACCGCCACGATCTCTGTGGCGCCCAGCTCGGCGCAGCGCTCCACGCCTTGCTGGATACTGGGCTCCGCGAGTTCGAGGAAAGCAGCAACCACCGCGCCATAGTCGTCGCCACCGAGTGCCGCTACCTGCTGCGCAAGCCTGCATATTTCTTCGTTGGCGGCCTGTTTACGGCTACCGTGGGCAATCAACAACAATGCTTTCATAATCGTAATTCTTCGCCTGTTTTCAGGATGTGGCTATTGTACGTGAACACGGTGGCTTTGGACTTTATCCAGGAATAATTAATCTGGCGCAAGCTTCAGGCCCGCTTAAGGCTTGAATGCCGACCGATATCCCATTACAGTAATCCGCAAACAAGAATCAAAATCAAAGGCTATTAAGGATGGCAGCACAACCATGATAAGACTCCTGGCAAAACTCGGACGTTTTAACACCGTGGCGATCATAACGACAATCGCGGTGTCGGCGTCGGTTCTGGTCACCACCAGCGCGGTTTTGATACTCAACGGTTACTATGGATTCTCTATCAGGCTCAATGTCGCGCTCGCCCTTGTGATTGGGGTTACGCTGGTGGTTGCGCCGCTGATCAACTGGGTCCTGGTCGGCATGATGCTCAGGATCTACCGTATAGAAAAAGAACTGCGCAATCTTGCCAGCTATGACGCGCTCACCGGCCTGCTGAGCAGGCACGCCTTCCTCGAAAATGCCAACCGCGCCATTTCGCTGGCTAATCGTCACCGGGCCGCATTCGCGGTATTGATTATCGACCTCGACCATCTCAAGTCGATCAACGACCTCCACGGAAATCCAGCCGGCGACGCGGTGCTGAAGCTGTTGGCCGATGTAGTTAACAGCGTCGCGCGGCGCAGCGATATTGTTGGCAGGCTCGGTGGTGAAGAATTTGCGATGCTGCTGCCCAGCACCAACACCGACGAGGCGCGCGAGTTTTGCGAACGCCTGCATGACGCCGTCGGCAAAGCGGTGCTCAATTACCAGAACTCCGTTATCCGCTACACCGTGAGTATCGGACTCACCGCCTCCAGCACCGGCAGTCTCGACAGTATCGAAAACCTGCTGGCACACGCCGACCTGGCGCTTTACCAGGCCAAAAGCGATGGCCGCAACCAGACCGCGGTCTTCAATTACGCAACCGAACAAGTGGTTGCAGGCTAGGCCAAAATGCCTGGCTGCGACCTCATTATCACCGGGGCCAGGGTTATCGACGGTAACGGCGGGGCTTCCCGTTTTGTCGACGTCGCCATCGAGCGCGAACGTATCGCCGACATCGGCGAATGTGCGGGCTGGCGGGCAGATACCGTTGTCGACGCTTCTGGCCTGGCGCTGGCGCCCGGCTTTATCGATTGCCATACGCACGACGACCTCGCGATCTTCAAAACGCCTGATGTCGCGTTCAAAATTTCACAGGGTGTGACCACGGTCATCGCCGGCAACTGCGGCATCAGCCTGGCGCCGCTGCAGCCCGTCGGCGAAATGCCGCCCCCGTTTCCCCTGCTCGGCGAAACCCGGGAATTTAGATTCCCCTCGGTTAAGAATTATCGCGAAGCGCTGACGGCGACACCGGGAGCGGTAAACCTGGCGCTGCTCGCCGGCCACAGCAGCCTGCGTCTCGCCTCGATGCCGGAAAGACTCGATCAGACGGCCGACAGCGACGCGCTCGCGCAAATGCAGCAAGACCTCAGACTTGCTTTACAACAGGGCTGTATCGGCATGAGCACCGGGCTCGGTTACCCGCCAGCGGAAGCGGCATCGACCGAAGAAGTGGTGCAGTTGGCCGGGGTTCTGAGTGAATTCGACAGCGCGGTTTACGTGACCCACATGCGCGACGAAGGCGATCGCGTGGTCGAAGCGGTCGCGGAAACGCTCGAAATCGGCTCGCGGGCAACCGTGCCGGTCATCATTTCGCATCACAAGTGCGCCGGGCCGGCGAACTATGGACGTTCACGCCAGACCCTGTTGATGATCGACCATGCCAGGCACGAGCGGCAACCGGTCAGCTTCGACGTCTATCCCTACACCGCCAGTTCGACCTCGCTGTTGCCGCAATTCATCCGCGAGTCGGTATCGGTGCTGGTCGCCGATTCCAAACCGCACCCCGAATGCAACGGGCAATTGCTGGAACGCATCGCCGCCAGCTGGCAATGCTCGGCCGAAGAAGCCTGCGAACGCCTCTACCCGGCCGCCGCGATATATTTTCAGATGGACGATGCCGATCTCGAACGCATCATGGCGCATCCTGCCGCGATGATCGGCTCCGACGGGATCGCCTCGATGGAAACCCCGCATCCGCGCCTGTGGGGCACCTTCCCACGGGTGCTCGGCCACTATGTGCGCGAAAAAAAGCTGTTCGACCTGGAAACGGCGGTGCACAAAATGACCGCCCTGACCGCGCAGCGATTCGGCCTCGAGAATCGCGGCAGCATCGAGATTGGCAACTACGCCGACCTGGTGCTGTTCAATCCCGATGAAATCATCGATCGCGCCAGTTTCGAATCTCCAGTTTCGAATCTCCGAAGCAGCCCTGTGACGGCATCGTCAGCGTCTGGGTCAACGGCAAGCTGGGCTGGCATGACAACACCTCCAGCGGCGTGCGCAACGGGCAGTTTCTGAGTCACCAGGCCCGCAATTGAGCAGCCTCGAGTTGCTGTTATCGGAGGTTAAGCGATGTCGTATCTGCGCCGCTGAGCTACCGCTAGGTCCTAACCCGGTAGTGCAGTGTTCCGGCTCCGCCAGAATCCTGATCGCCGGGCAGGCACCCGGTAGTCGGGTGCATGCCTCGGGCATCCCGTTCGACGATCCAAGCGGGGAGCGTTTACGCGACTGGATGGGTATCGGGCCAGAAGTATTCTACGACGCCGCCCGCATCGCCATCCTGCCGATGGGTTTCTGCTATCCGGGAACCGGCAAATCGGGCGACTTGCCGCCGCGCCCTGAATGCGTGGCCCAGTGGCGGCAACCGCTGCTGGCGCAAATGCCAGGCATCGAGTTAACGCTGGTGCTGGGGCAGTACGCACAGCGCTACCACCTGCCGGCACAAGCCCGTTCCCTGACCGAGCAGGTGCGGCGCTGGCGTGACGGCTGGCCCGCCGTGATACCCTTACCACACCCGAGCCCGAGGAATAATCGCTGGCTCAGCCAAAATCCCTGGTTCGCCTCCGAGCTGTTGCCGGAGTTGAAAGCCAGGATAAAACAGATCAAATGAGTGACGATATCCGTAAACGCATGTTTGACGAAATGTTGCAAAAGTCAGCATTCGACGATGCCCGCAACGCCGCCTACGCCTATGCCGATGCGGCGTTGACGCGCAACGTGTTCCCGACACCGCAGGCGCTGCAAGACCTGGCCCAGTTCGATGAACCGCTGCCCGATGTACCCGGTGACGCGCGCCAAATCCTGCAGCAGCTCGATCGATACGGCTCGGCGGCAACCGTGGCGCAAATCGGCGGACGTTATTTCGGCCTGGTAAACGGCGGCGTCATTCCGGCGACGCTGGCGGTACGCTGGCTGACCGATTTCTGGGATCAGAACACGCCCCTGTACCTGGCGTCACCGATCGCATCGCGCCTCGAGGAGGTCACCGAGGGCTGGTTGCGCGAACTGTTTGCCCTGCCGGATTCGACCGTGGCCGGATTCGTAAGCGGTTCTTCGCTGTCCATTTTCTGCGGTCTGGCAGCGGCGCGCCAGCGCAACTTTGCGCGCCTCGGCTGGGATATCAATCGACGCGGCTTCATCGATGCGCCCAGACTGCGAGTGGTGGCGAGCCAGCAGTCACATGGCACCGTTTCCAAGGCGATCGCGCTGCTCGGTTTTGGTCTCGATAACGTCGAATGGGTGCCGTCCGACGCCCAGGGCAGGATCGATGCCGCCGCGGTGCCCGAACTCGACGCGTCGAGCATCCTGTTGTTGCAGGCAGGAAACGTCAATTCGGGCGCCTTCGATGATTTCGAGACACTCGCGCGGCGCGCGCGCGATGCCGGCACCTGGGTTCATGTCGACGGTGCTTTCGGCCTGTGGGCAGCGGCGGCGGCCGGGTTAAAGCACTTGACCCGAGGTATCGAGCTCGCCGATTCCTGGTCCTTCGACGGGCACAAGACTCTCAACACGCCCTACGACAGCGGCGTTATCATGTGCCGTGATCGCGACGCCCTGGTAACCGCACTGCAGGCCTCTGGCGCCTACATTACCTACAGCGACCACCGTGACGGCATGCTGCATACGCCTGAAATGTCTCGCCGATCTCGCATTTGCGAACTCTGGGCCGCGCTCAAGTATCTCGGCAAGTCGGGCGTCGATGAACTGGTTTACGGCCTGCACCTGCGCGCCCGGCAGTTTGCGCGCGAGCTCGAGCAGCAGGGTTTCGAGATTCTGAACGACGTGGTTTTCAACCAGGTGCTGGTGGCCTGCGATAACGATGCGCTGACTACCGCCACGATCAACTTGATCCAGCAATCGGGCGAGTGCTGGGTCGGCGGCACGCAATGGCAACAGCGCCAGGTGATTCGCGTCAGCGTGTGTTCCTGGGCGACGACCGAGGCCGACGTCACGCGTTCGGTCCGGGCTTTCGTCGATGCGCGGGAACGTGCGCGTAAGGCCTGATCATGGAATTGAACGATTTCATCCTGCTGGTTGTCGCCTGTCTCGCGGTCAACCTGTCGCCCGGCCCTTCGGTGCTGCTGGTATCCTCGGTGAGCGCTGCGCGTGGATTCAGGGCGGGACTGTTCGCCGTGCTGGGCATGACCGCCGGCGCGCTGCTGCACGTGGTACTGGCCGCCAGCGGTGTTGCCGCGGTATTGGCCGCCGCGCCGTTTGCGTTTGCCCTGGTGCAATACCTCGGTGCGGCTTACCTGATCTATCTCGGCATCGACCTGTTTCGATCGAAGCCGGATGCAGCGACCGACTCAGGCTGCCAGGTTGGTGTACACGACTGGCAATACTTTCGCCGAGGATTACTGGTGGATTCGCTCAATCCCAAGATCGCGCTGTTCTTTCTGGCCTTTATCCCGCAGTTTCTCAACGCGGTGGAAACGCCAGGTTTCCTGGTATCGCTGGCACTGGGCTCGGTTTTCCTGGTTACCGGGGCAATCGTCAACGGTTCGCTGGCCTGGCTGGTAGCGGCCGGAGCGACCCGCGCCAGCGGCAGTTTCGGTGGCTGGATCCAGCGCTGGATCCCGGGCAGCGTGCTGCTTTACCTTGGTCTGCGCCTGGTGTGGCAGGATAGTTAGTCCCTGCTGGGCAGGTCGACCAGGACTTCCTGTTTGCTATAGCCGTGCTTCGAATCGCGCGCGCGAATTTTAACCTGCTTGATTTCAGGCGGGATCGCCACCCCGGATACCGAGCGGGTAAATGGTTGCTCGTTTTCATGCGGATGATGCAACACCCTCGATTTCAGCAGCCTGCCCTCGAGCGTGACCACCTCCCATTTGTCCGCGTAATGGTGCCAACCCTCGTCCTGGTGCTCCAGCGTTACCGAGAAAGTACAGGTGTTTGGACACTCGACCTTGACTTCGAGAATACTGACCTCGTTGGCAAAACTCGCGGATGACAGCAGCAGTAAAACTGCGATTGAATATTTCATTGGCTCGATCTCCCGCTTATTGGTAGACGCGACCGCAGTTCCAGAAAATCCTGAAAGCCGCATCGCTCTCTTCCAGGCAACCCCGGGGAAACCAGGACTGCCCGCTACTATCGTCCAGTATAGACCGCGGGACGGCCGATGCCCGGGTAAATCTCGCATCGTCATCGATCCAGAACCCGGGCCAGGTATCGCAAGCCGGCAGGTCAACGGCGCCTCCCGCGGCAAACTCGTGAACCACGACGGTCGCAATGACCTGCGCTTGCAGCAGATTCTACATTTTAAAGGCAATCATGCGATTTTCGTGGCTGAATGCCTTTTTTTATTGGCGTCGGGATTCTCGGATCAACTCGTAAGCGGCCTTGATCTGCTGTGTTTTTTCGGTCGCATCCTGGATCATTTCCTCGGGCAGCCCCTTGGCAACCAGCTTGTCGGGGTGGTGCTGCGACATCAGTCGACGGTAGGTTTTCTTGAGTTCGGCATCACTGACCGACTCGTCGATGCCCAGGATGTGGTAAGCGTCGGCGACTGAAGTCTTGCTGCTCGCGACATCGTAACCGCTGCGACCGAAGCCGGCACGCAGCATTTCCTCGAGTCGATCCAGCAGCGCCACCGGAACACCCAGGTGACCGCAGATGCCAACCAGCGCTTCCTTTTCAGCCGGGTGCATGACGCCATCGGCATAGGCCGCCTGCAGCTGGATTTCCAGAAACATCTGGATCAGCGTGGTGCGGCGATGGATCTCACGACGAAACTGCTCCATAACCTCATCGATCGGAAAATCGCTGGCCTTGCCCTCGCCGAACAGCTTCTTCGCGGATTCACGCATCTCGGCGCCCAGTCCCAAACGGTCCATGACCGCTTCGGCCAGCAGGATTTCATCGCGAGTCACCCGGCCATCGGCCTTGGCGATATAACCCATGACCGAAAACGTCGCGGTGAAGAACGCGGCCTGAATCCGTTCCTGGTCTGCGGCAAACTCGGCACCGCCAACGTCACGCATCCCCCGATCGAAACTGTGCCCGAAGGCGATTCCCATCAACGCGCCGAGTGGCCCGCCAATCATGAAACCGAAAGCACCGCCGAGCGCCTTACCCCACCAGGCCACTATTGGCCCTCCATAATGCGCAACAGGAACAGGCGGTAAACCTTGTGTTTGGCAAAATTTTCGGCGTTGCGTTGACCGCTCAGGTACTTGCGATTGATCTTTTTGATTTTCTTCTGGTATTTCCAGCGAAACAACTTCGCTAGCCAGGGGTGGTTGCTATCGAAGGCATAGCCGATCAGCTTGAAGGTCGGGTAAATCAGGTCGCGTCCCATTTGATTGACGATATCGAGGTTGGGTGCGGTCTCGCGCGTGATGTCCTTGTCGACCAGTACTTCCAGACCCGATTTTTCCAGCGTCGCCATAAACCGATCGATTGGATGCCCGCCGCCGACAACCGACCTGCCGGGTGCACCGGTCTTGAAAAAATCGCAGATCAGCACATGTCCGCCAGGATTGAGTCGACGCATGGCATTGTCGAACACGCTGTCCAGGTTTATGTACTGGAAACTTTCACTGAACAGGACCAGGTCGAACTTGTCGTCCGGCGCAAAACCGATGTCTTCGAAACGGCCCTGGTGAATTTTAAAGCCCTCGCCCGCCTGCTGCTGGGCCGCTTCGGACAATAGCGGACTGGGAGACACGCCCTCTACCTGGTAGCCACGTGCCAGCAGCTCGCGGGCGACGCCACCGGCACCACAGCCGACGTCGAGAATACGCTTCACCCCCTCGGGGATATGGTCGATCAGAAAATCCGAGTACCGCCGCTGGGCTTCGGGCAGGTTCTGGATACAGACTTCGAGATCTTCCTGCCACAGGCCGTAGTGCAGGTCGCGGGTGCCAAGAAAAAAATTAAACAGGTTGAGCCCGGCAACCAGCCCGACTTCCTTGGAATCTACTTTAACGGTCATTGACGATACTCGTTTAACTGGCGAGCGCGGTGATGGCAGCCTGCTGCCGTTTGAGGTCCTGTGCCTGGATACAGCAAACGCCACTGCCGCCGTACTCGAAATCTATCCAGGTCATCGGCAGGAAATCGTATTTTTGCTCCAGCGCCGGCTGTGAATTTCCAACCTCGATAAACAGTACGCCATGCGCGCTCAGGTACTCACCCGCCCGCGCCAGGATCCGATCGACCAGCAACAAACCGTCCTCGCCGGCGCGCAGGCCGAGTTCAGGCTCGCACTTGAATTCCGCGCTCAATAACGCCATGTCCTCGGCATCCACATAGGGTGGATTGCTCACGATGACGTCGAACTCCTGCAACGGAATCGAGTCGAACAGGTCGGATTCGTAGAGTTTTATACAATCGGTGAGTTCATGCTGTTCGAGATTGACTGCGGCAACCTCGAGCGCACTGCTGGAAACGTCCGAGGCGCAAACTTCCGCATCGGGAAACTGGTACTTGGCGGCGATCGCGATGCAACCGCTGCCGGTGCACAGATCGAGGATGCGCGCCACCCGGTGACTCTCCACCCAGGGCTGGAAATGGCCGGAGATCAGCTCGGCAATCGGTGAACGCGGAACCAGTACCCGTTCGTCGACATAGAAACGGAGCCCGCTAAACCAGGATTCGCGCGTCAGGTAAGCCGCGGGCTGGCGTGAATCGACGCGCAGTTGCAGGATATCGATCACCTGTTCGCGCTCGCTCAGGGTCAGAACCGTATCGAAATATTCGTCGGGCCAATCGTAAGGTAGAGACAACGAATGCAGCACGAGATACCTGGCTTCATCCAGGGCATCGACAAAGCCATGGCCAAAACTGAGTTCGTTGCGCAAAAACTCGCTACTGCCCCAGCGAACGAAGTCCCGTATCGTAGTCAGGACTTGCAGGGGTTCGGGAATCGACACGTTGTGTTTACTACCAGTTGAAATATAATGCCGCGGATTTTACACCATAACGACCATGAATAAATCGAGTATCGTAATCGTCGCAGCGCTCGCCCTCGCAGTTGGTTTCGCGCTGTCCTGGTTTGTCGCCAGCAACAAGCCGGTTGCGCTCGAAGCCGGCACCTGGTTCGGTGACCAGGCGCGCGCGCTGCCCGAATTCGAACTGCTAGATCACAACAAGCAGCCCCTTACCCGGGCCAGCCTGAAGGGAAAGTGGAACCTTTTATTTTTCGGCTATACCCATTGCCCCGATATCTGCCCCATCAGCCTGCAAACCCTGAGCGAGATGATGGGCTCGATCGAGGATCCCGATGTGACCGGCGCACTGCGCATTTATTTCGTATCGGTTGATCCGGAACGCGACCGTCCCGAGGTGCTGTCCGAGTACGTCGGTTATTTCAATCCGGCGTTCATCGGTGCCACCGCGGAGATGGACCGGCTAAAGCCACTGACCCAATCGCTGGGCATTGCCCATCAGATCCGCAACCGGGTGGAAGGTAACCCGGTTTACGATGTCGATCACAGCTCGGCGATCGTACTGGTCAATCCGCAGGCGGAATTCGCCGGCCTGTTCGGCGCACCGCACGATGCAATGGCAATGGCGCGCGATATGACTCGTATCGTCGAGTATAACTAGAAGCCGGCCCCGAACGATGCGCCGTTGTTTCCTGTTACTCCTGTTGCTGGCGCCCGTCGTCGCGTTCGCCGAACTCGATATCAGCGATGCCTGGATAAAAAACCTGCCCCCCGCGGTACCGGTACGTGCCGGCTACATGACGATTTACAATCCGCAAAGCAAGGCTGCCAGCATTGTCGGGCTGCGCAGCGAGTCATTTGCCAGCGTCGAAGTTCACCGTACGCTGATGCAGGACGGCATGATGCGCATGGAGGCGGTACCCGACCTGACAGTCAATCCCGGTGAGACTGTGCAACTGGCGCCAGGTGGTCTACATTTAATGCTGATGCAACCGGTGGAGCCGACCCGGCCGGGCGAGGTTCACCGCATCGTTATCGAATTCGACGATGGTTCGCAGCAAAACCTGGAAATGACGGTAAGAAAATAGACGTGACCGAACTGACCAAGAAACAGAAGTTCCTCAAGGCGCTGTTCTACGTGATGCCGCATCACGCCGTGTCGCGGGTGGTTTACCTTATTACGCGCCTGCGCGGCCCGCAGGTCGTACCGATGATCAAGTGGTTCGTCGACAAGTACGGCGTCAACATGGACGAGGCCGCGGAATCGGAGATCGCCTACTACCAGACTTTCAACGAGTTCTTCACCCGCCCGCTAAAAGACAATATCCGCCCGCTCGCGCCCGGCGACAACACCCTTGCCTGCCCTTGCGACGGTACCGTATCCCAGGCGGGGCAGATTCGTGCCGGCGCCATCTTGCAGGCCAAGGGGCGCGGCTACAGCGTGCTCGAGTTACTCGGCGGAGATAAAACCATGGCAGCCCAGTTCGCCGATGGACGTTTCGCCACTATTTACCTCGCGCCGCATGATTACCATCGGCTGCACATGCCGCTGGCGGCTAACATGATCCGGATGATCCACGTACCGGGTCGCCTGTTCAGCGTTGCGCAGTGGACCGTGGAAGAAATTCCGCGCCTGTTTGCGCGCAACGAGCGCCTCGCCTGCTACTTCGAAACCGATGCCGGGCCGATGGTTATGGTGCTGGTGGGCGCAATCAATGTATCCGCCATCGAAACCGTCTGGAGTGGGCTGGTGGTGCCGCCAGGCGGTAAAAAGATCAGCGAGTACGACTACAGTCATACGCGCAAGGAAATTGACAAGGGCGCGGAAATGGGCCGCTTCAACATGGGTTCCACGGTCATTCTGCTGACGGGTAACAATGTCGAGTGGCTGCCGCACATCGCCGCCGGCCAGCCCGTCAAAATGGGCCAGCTAATCGGTCATTTTCCCGTTTAATGGAAAGCCTTCGAATTGGAAGGTCCCAGGTCAATCACGGAAGGTGAGAACCTGGTCGATCGAGTCGAGGTCCAGCAGGATCATCAGCAGGCGATCGAGTCCGAGCGCGACGCCGGCACAGTCTTCGATGCCCGATTCGAGCGCGGCGAGCAGGCGCTCGTCGATTTCCGGTTGCGGCAGGCCGCGCTCTCTGCGCGCCTGATTATCCCGTTCGAAGCGCGCTCGCTGCTGGCCCGCGTCGGTCAGTTCTGAAAAACCGTTGGCCAGCTCGATGCCGTTATGGAACAGTTCGAAACGTTCTGCGACGCTGCTGTCATTCGGGTTGGCACGCGCTAGCGCGGCCTGCGAGATCGGGTAATCGTAAACAAACAGGTACCCCTGTAGCTTAGGCGCAATCGACATTGCCAGCAGCAGGTCGAGACATTGATCGCTATCGAAACCGCTGGCGTCGGTGCCGGGAACCCGCTGACTGCATTGCTCGCGTAACTCTTCGAGCGAGGCGACTTCGATATCCAGCTGCAGCGACTGTCGGAACAACTCGCGATAGCCGATACGCGCAAAACTGCAGCGCGACAAGCTCAGGGTCGTAACCAGCAGCTCGATTTCATCCATCAGAGCATGGTAGTCATAGCCGCAACGGTACCATTCCAGCAGGCTGAATTCGGGATTATGCAGACGCCCGGCCTCGCCCTGCCGAAACGCGTGGCAAATCTGGAAAATCGAGCCGCTGCCGGCGGCCAGCAGCCGTTTCATCGCGTATTCCGGCGAGGTTTGCAGGTATTGCACACGGTTGTTACCAGCGACCGAAATCGAGGCAATATTAATATCGGTGCTGGTGGTTGGCATCAACTGTGGGGTGTCGACCTCGAGGCAACCGCGAGTATTGAAAAAAGTCCGTATCTGGCTATAAACCCGGGCTCGCTGGCGTATGACATCGAGATCCGCGGCTGGTTGCCAATTCATGCCGGCAATGCAGCCGCTATTACTTTTTCACCCGCGACATGTACTCGCCGGAGCGAGTATCGACCTTGACCAGTTCACCGATCTCGAGAAACAGCGGAACCTTGACCACGGCACCGGTCTCGAGTGTCGCCGGCTTGGTTCCGCCCTGGGCCGTATCGCCCTTGAGCCCGGGATCGGTATCGGTGATCTCGAGTTCGACAAAATTGGGCGGCGTTACGCCGATCGGGCTACCGTTGTAAAGCGTCACCTCGCAACTATCCTGGGCCTTCAGCCACTGGCCGGCGTCACCCACGGCGGCCGCATCGGCAGCCTGCTGCTCGTAGGTTTGCGGGTCCATGAAGTGCCAGAATTCACCGTCGCTATAAAGGTACTGCATTTCGGTATCGATCACGTCCGCGGCATCGACCGATTCCCCCGACTTGAACGTCTTGTCCAGCACCCGACCGGTTTTCAGGTTGCGAATTCGCACGCGATTGAACGCCTGTCCCTTGCCGGGTTTGACGAACTCGTTTTCAATGATTGCGCAGGGATCGCCATCGATCATAATTTTCAGTCCGCTGCGAAATTCGTTAGTGCTGTAACTTGCCATCACTGCCCCGGTCGAAAAAAGCCTAATGATACCGGAATATATGTTTGATTCGAAATATATCCGCTATTATTAATGCTTAAATAAAGATGTTGTGATCGAAGAATTTATCTATGGAAAGCGAAGAGAAGCTGATACGCCTGCTGATCGTCGACGAGGGTTACCACAAGGCCGAGCAAATCACCAGTTCGCTGCGTGCAACCGGCATGCACGTGCGCGCGGAATTCGCCGAAGACAGCGAGGATATGTGCGATATCCTCGAGAACAAGACGATCGACCTGGTGCTGTTTTCGATCGATCTGCCCGACTTCGCGCTGAGCCAGGCACAGCATCTGATCAACGAATGCGGTCGCCACGTGGGGCTGATCGCAATGGCCCGGAAAGTGGATACCGACACTATCGTCGGTGCGATCGACCAGGGTGCGCAGGACGTGGTCGCCAGCGACAGTCTCGAGCACCTGATTCAGGTTATCAAGCGCGAGTCTCTTAACATTAGTACCTGGCGCCGGGCGATGCGACTCGAGCTGGAATTCCAGGAAAGCGAAAAGCGCTGCCAGAACCTGCTGTCTAATTCCAAGGACGCGGTCGCCTACGTGCATGAAGGTATGCATATCTACGCCAACCAGGTCTACATGGACCTGTTCGGCCACCCCGATTTCGATGAACTCGAAGGCACCCCGATTATCGATATGGTCGATTCGTCGCAGCAGAGCGAATTGAAGACCTTCCTGCGCGACCTGAGCAAGAACGAGAACGAAACCAACGAGCTCGAATTGCAGCTGATTCACAGTAGTGGCGAAAAGATCACGGCGATGCTGGAATTTTCCCGTGCCAGCTACGAAGGCGAACCCTGCACCCAGATCCTGATCCGCTCGAGCGCCGATACTTCCGCACTCGAAGAACAAATCAATTACCTGCATCAGCACGATCTGGTAACCGGCCTGTTCAATCGACAGCATTTCGTGGATGAACTGAAAACCTGGATCACCCAGGCGATTAACGGCATGCACAAGTCATTCATAGTTTATGTCGCGATCGATAATTTCCAGTCGATTCGCGACATCGTCGGCATTTCGGGATGCGATACGCTGATTACCGACGTTGCCCGTATCTTGCAGCAAAACGCCAATGAAGAAGATATCGTGGCGCGTTTTGGCGCCTACTCCTATACCTGCCTCGGGAAGTTTAGCGACAAGCAGCAGGCCGAGGCCTATGCCGCGAAAATCCCCGAACTGGTAGAACAGCACATCTCGGAAATCGGCAATCAATCGATCAGCGCGACCTGCAGTGCCGCGATAGTTTTTATCGACGAGAATTCACCGGATAATCCGAATGAGATTATTTCGCGCGCTGAAAAGACCTGCGACGAAGTACAGGACGAGGGCGGCAACAGTGCTAAAACCTATATCCCCAAAGCTGGAGAATTAAACCAGGAAGAAGAGGATGGCATTACCGCCGACCTGATCAAGGACGCGCTCAATCACAATCGAATTCGCGGTCTGTATCAGCCGATTGTCGGGATCAAGGCGCAGGGCGGCGAGCGTTATATTTCGAGCCTGGAGATCACTTCCGAAGACGGTCACGTGTTGCAGGAAGCCAGCTACCGGGCGGCGGCCGAACGTACCGGTACCGCCAAGATGCTAGATCGCTGGAGAGTTCTGCACGCAATCAAAAAAATCATCGATACCAGCCGGGCGGGTCGCAAGATCGAATTCCTGCTGCCGCTAAGTGCGGATTCGATAAAAGATCCCGGGCTTGCCCAGTGGGTTTCCGAAAACCTGGCCAAGTCAAAGGTCAATGGTAAACAACTGGTTTTCCTGGTCGACGAGGCGCAGGCGGTAAACCAGCTCAAGGCCGCCAAAGCGCTGGCCAAGGCTTTGCAGCAGGTCCATTGCCAGTTTGCGATCGATGAATTCGGCACCGGCATCAATCCGTTCCAGCTGGCCAAGCATATTGATGCAAATTACGTGCGCGTCAACCACGTCTATATGGATAACCTGGCGCAAAATAACGAGAACCAGGACAGTATTCGCGAACTCGCCTACCAGGCGGTAGACATGGGAATCAACACGATCACGCCAGGGGTAACCGATGCGGCGATACTCAGCGTGCTGTGGACACTCAACGTCGATTTCGTCCAGGGTGACTTCCTGCAGCCACCGCAAAAAGAGCTAAGCTACGACTTCAGCTCTATGTAGCGCGCCCACCAGGGTTTCGATTTCCCGACCGACGCGCAAAGTTTCGCTCGATTCGTAGACAGGTCTGCTAACTGCGTATATTGACTCGTCTAAGGCAACACAACCTGAAGGGGTTCTTATGCGTACGCTCGAAGAAATCATTGGAGACATCCGGGAACTCGAACAGGAGTTGTTGCAGGAACTGCAAAAAAAACAGGACGAGTACTTCTACATCATAAAAGGCAAGCGCATCGAGTTCGAGGAAGAAACCCGACGCTATCACAAGACGCTTGCAAAGAAGCTGGGCAGGTATTTCGCCGATGCGCAGTTGCTTAACATTCTGACCGCGCCGGTGATATACCTGTGCCTGTTACCGGCGCTGTTCATGGACCTGGTGGTCACGATCTACCAGGCAATCTGCTTCCGGGCCTACGGTATCCCGCGGGTGATTCGCGGCGATTACATCGTCATCGATCGCCATAACCTGCAGTACCTGAACCCGGTGGAGAAAATGAACTGCGTCTACTGCGCTTACTTCAACGGGCTAATCGCCTACGTACAGGAAATCGCCGCACGCAGCGAGCAGTACTGGTGCCCAATCAAGCACGCTCGCAGGCTCGCGAACATACACAGCCGCTATCACAAGTTTATCGAGTACGGCGACAGTGCCGCTTTCCAGGACAGACTCGCGGAAGTACGCCGCGATCTCAGCGACTTGCAAGCCAGGCGCTAAATCGCCGACCTATACCAACTCTCGCAGGCGCTGAATGCGCTTCTCCAGCGGCGGATGGGTTCCCAGCAGTGCCGCCATGGTAGTTTTTCCACTAATACCGAAACTGGCTATTTCGCCCGGCAATGCCGGTTCCTCATGCGCGCGGCGCAAACGCTCGAGCGCGGCGACCATTTTGTCGCGTCCGGCAAGACTCGCCCCCCCGGCATCGGCCCGAAATTCCCGGTAGCGGGAAAACCAGGCGGCAATCATGGCTGCCAGAATACCCAGCACGATCTCGGCTACTATCGAGCCGATCCAGAACCCGGGGCCAACCCCGCGCTCGATACGGAATACCAGGCGATCGACCATGATGCCGATCAGCCGTGAAAAGAAGATCACGAAAGTGTTTAGAATCCCCTGCAGTAAGCCCATGGTTACCATGTCGCCATTAGCGACATGCGAAACTTCATGGCCAAGCACCGCCTCGGCTTCGTCGCGCGACATCCCTCTTAACAGACCAGTACTGACCGCCACCAGGGCATTGTTGCGATTCATGCCTGTCGCGAAAGCATTCATCGAGGGCGACTCGAATATGCCCACTTCGGGCATACCTATGCCGGCCTGGCTCGCCTGACGCCTGACCACCGCGAGCAGCCAGTTTTCCACCTCGTTACCCGGGGTTTCTATCAGCTGCACCCGCATCGAGCGTTTGGCCATCGTCTTGGACATCGCCAGTGATATAAAAGAACCGGCAAACCCCAGGATCGCGGCCATCAACAGCAGCCCGTTGAGCTGGAACAAGCCTCCCTGACTCGCCAGGTATGCGTCGACGCCGAGCAGGCGCATCGACACGCTAAGCACGGCGAGCACACCGAAATTGGCCAGCAAAAAAAGGGTAATTCGAGTAAACATCAAATGTCAGCCATGCACTATCCAAGACATCATAACTATGGGGCAGCGAGTCGAATTTCAACTCGGAAGATTGATCGAGCTGGGCAAAAAACAGGCCTAGTCGATTACCTCGACCGCCGTTACATTCTGATAACCGCGCGGCAGCTTGCGCCCGCGCTTGCCGCGCTCGATACGATACTCCTCGAGTTCCTTCAGCTTCATGGTCTTGTACTTCTTACCGCAATGCACGACCAGTTTCTGCTTGCCGCCGAGGCAGGTGATGAAGGCAATCGCCTCTTCGCCGGACTTGATGCGTTTGGGGGGGATCCCCTGGATCTTGTTACCCTTACCCCTGGCCAGCTGTGGTACCGATTTCGCCTCGAGCAGAGCGATGTAACCGTCGCTGGTGATCGAAACCACCTGGTCGGTATCGTAATCGGCGATTGCCGCAACCGGCATTAGCTGCGCTCCACCCGAGAGGGTGATCTGCGCCTTGCCGTTTTTACTGCGGGTCAGCATGTCGGCAAACTTGCAGACATAGCCATAGCCATGCGACGAGGACATCAGGAATTGATCGTCGTCGCGACCCATGATGCAGCTCCTGAACTCGGCGCCACTGGCGGGCTTGAAGCGCCCGGTCAGGGGCTCGCCCTGCCCGCGCGCCGACGGCAGCGTATGCGCGGTTAGCGCATAGGCGCGACCGAAAGAATCGACGAAAACCACGCTCTGGTTACTCTTGCCCTGGGCCATGTCCTGGAAACCGTCGCCGGATTTATAGTTGAGGCTACGCGGATCGATATCGTGACCCTTGGCGGCTCGCACCCAGCCCTTGCTGGACAGCACCACGGTTAGCGCCTCGGACGGCACCAGGTCTGATTCGTCGAGCGCGCGCGCGGCCTCGCGGCTGACGATCGGCGAGCGCCGCTCGTCACCATAGGTTTCCGCATCCTGCTGGATTTCGTTTTTGATCAGGGTCTTGATGCGGCGTTCCGAACCGAGCAGTTTCTCGAGCTCCTTCTTCTCCTCGCTAAGCTCATCCTGCTCGCTTCGTATTTTCATTTCTTCGAGCTTGGCGAGGTGACGCAGCTTGGTTTCGAGTATCGCCTCGGCCTGGATATCGCTGATCTTGAAAGTCTTGATCAACTCCTGCTTGGGGTCGTCCTCCTCGCGCACGATGCGAATCACTTCATCGAGGTTCAGAAAGGCAATCAGCAGACCTTCGAGCACGTGCAACCGCGCATCGACCTTGTCGAGCCGCCACTGCAAGCGCCGGCGCACGGTCGTGACCCGGAACGCGATCCATTCCTGCAGGATCTGTTTCAGGTTTTTAACCTGCGGCCTGCCGTTGGTACCGATCATGTTCATGTTGACGCGGTAGGTGCGTTCAAGATCGGTGGTCGCGAACAGGTGACCCATCAGGGATTCGATATCGACGCGATTGGAACGCGGCACGATAACCAGGCGCGTCGGATTCTCGTGATCGGACTCGTCGCGCAGGTCATCCACCATCGGCAGCTTCTTGGCCAGCATTTGTTGCGCGATCTGCTCAATGACCCGGGCGCCGGAAACCTGGTGCGGCAGGGCGGTGACGATAATATCTCCGTCCTCGCGTTCGAACACCGCGCGCATTCGAATCGAACCGTGGCCGCTTTCATACAGGCTGCGTAATTCTTCCTGCGGCGTGATGACTTCCGCCTCGGTCGGGTAGTCGGGTCCCTTGACGTGCTCGAGTAAATCATCGAGCGGGGTCTTGGCCTTGTCCAGCAGCATCACGCAGGCTTTGGCGATCTCGCGTAAATTGTGCGGCGGCAGGTCGGTCGCCATGCCAACCGCGATGCCGGTGGTACCGTTGAGAAGAATATGCGGCAGGCGCGCCGGTAATAACGACGGCTCCTGCATGGTGCCGTCGAAATTGGCGATCCAGTCGACCGTACCCTGGTCGAGCTCCTGCAGCAATACCCGGGCGAAGGCCGACAGCCGCGATTCGGTATAGCGCATCGCCGCGAAAGACTTGGGGTCGTCGGGGGAGCCGAAATTACCCTGCCCGTCGATCAGCGGGTAGCGATAGGAAAACGCCTGCGCCATCAGCACCATCGCCTCGTAACAGGCGCTGTCGCCATGCGGATGGTACTTGCCCAGCACGTCACCGACGGTGCGCGCCGACTTTTTGTGCTTGGAACTGGCCGACAGGCCGAGTTCCGACATCGCGTAAATGATACGCCGCTGCACCGGCTTCAGCCCATCGCCGATATGCGGCAAGGCGCGATCGAGAATCACGTACATCGAGTAGTCGAGGTAGGCCTTCTCGGTAAAGACGTGGAGCGGCTGCTGTTCGACGCCTTCGTAATCGAGTTCCATGTTTTCGCTCATACTTCGGCCAGGTCTCCCTTGGTCTGCAGCCAGTCCTTGCGATCGGCGGCGCGTTTCTTCGCCAGCATCATGTCCATGACCTTGAAAGTCTTGTCGCCGGGTTCGATGGTAAGCTGCGCCAGGCGGCGCGTGTCCGGCGCGATGGCGCTCTCGCGCAGCTGCATCGGATTCATTTCACCAAGCCCCTTGAACCGGGTTACGGTTACTTTGCCCTTGCGTTTCTCGGCGGTGATACGATCGAGGATACCGTCGCGCTCCGCCTCGTCGAGTGCGTAATACTTGTCCTTGGCGACGTCGATCCGGTACAGCGGCGGCTTGGCCACATACACGTGTCCTTGCTCGACCAGCGGCCGGAAATGACGCAGAAACAGCGCACATAACAAGGTCGCGATATGTGCGCCATCGGAATCTGCATCGGCGAGGATACAAATTTTGCCGTAGCGCAGGTTAGCCAGGTTATCGGACGCCGGTTCGACGCCGATCGCGACCGAAATGTCATGCACTTCCTGCGACGCCAGAACCTGGTCCGACGGCACTTCCCAGGTGTTCAGTATCTTACCGCGTAACGGCATAATCGCCTGGAACGCTCGGTCCCGCGCCTGCTTGGCCGAGCCACCGGCCGAGTCGCCCTCGACCAGGAACAGCTCGGTACGCGCCACGTCCTGGCTGCTGCAATCGGACAGCTTGCCGGGCAACGCCGGACCGGTCGTGACCTTTTTACGCACTACCTTCTTGGCACTTTTGAGACGGCTTTGTGCGCTGGAAATCGCCAGCTGCGCAAGCTGGTCGCCGATATCGGCATGCTGGTTAAGCCACAGGCTGAAGGAATCCTTGGCCACGCCGGAAACGAAGGCCGCGGTTTCCCGTGACGACAGCCGTTCCTTGGTCTGGCCCGAAAACTGCGGGTCCTCCATCTTGACCGAAAGCACGAAGCTAACCTTGTCCCAGACGTCGTCGGGCGAGAGTTTGACCCCGCGCGGCAACAGGTTGCGAAACTCGCAAAACTCGCGGATAGCGTCGGTGATGCCGGTGCGCAAGCCGTTGACATGGGTTCCGCCCTGCGAGGTCGGAATCAGGTTGACATAACTCTCGGTAATCGACTCGCCACCCTGCGGCAGCCATGAAACCGCCCAGTCGACTGCCTCGTGTTCACCCTGCAGCGAGTTGAAGAACGGCTGCGGCGGCAATAGTTCGTAACCTTCGAGCGCCTCGAGCAGGTAATCGGACAACCCGCCTTCGTACAGCCACTCGACCGATTCCTTGGTTTTCTCGATATAGAATTTGACCCGCAGCCCCGGGCACAGCACCGCCTTGGCGCGCAGAATATGTTTGAGCCGCGTCACCGAGAAGCTCGGGCTGTCGAAGTACCCGGGGTCGGGCCAGAATCGCAGGCTGGTTCCCGAATTCTTCTTGCCGACGGTGCCGGTCTGCGTCAGCTTGTCTTTCTTTTCGCCGCCGCGGAAACTGATCGTGTACTCCTTGCCCTCGCGCCGCACACGCACATCGAGTTGTTTCGACAGGGCATTGACGACCGAGACCCCGACGCCGTGCAGGCCGCCCGAAAACTGATAGTTCTTATTGGAGAATTTCCCGCCGGCGTGCAGTTTGGTGAGGATTACCTCGACTCCGGGAATCTTCTGCTGCGGATGGATATCGACCGGCATGCCGCGGCCGTTATCGATCACGCTAAGCGACTGGTCGGCGTGTAAGATCACCCCGATTTGCGTTGCGAATCCGGCAATGGCTTCGTCGACACTATTGTCAATCACCTCCTGCGCGAGGTGATTGGGTCGGGTGGTGTCGGTATACATGCCCGGTCGTTTTCTTACCGGTTCGAGCCCCGTTAAAACTTCGATCGAGGCGGCGTCGTACTGATTTTTCAAAGGTGGTGGTTCCTGACTGTAAATCGATCGCGCATTCCCAGACCCTTGAATTTTACGGCCATGAGCCTGATATAATGCGCATCTTTTTTCAGGTTCTCTATTATGAGCGAGTCACCCTATATTCACAATGTCGGTATGCAGAATTTCCAGCAAGTGGTGCTGGAAAACTCGATAAACAAGCCCGTATTGGTGGATTTCTGGGCCGACTGGTGCCAACCCTGCCAGACCATCATGCCGATGCTGGCAAAACTCGCCGAGGAATACGACGGCAAGTTCGAGCTCGCCAAGGTAAACGCCGACCAGGAACAGGAGCTGGCAGCGCATTTCGGCATCAAGAGCCTGCCCACGATGAAGCTTTTTTTCCAGGGGCAACTGGTCGACGAGCGGATGGGCGCGGTTCCGGAATCAGAAATTCGCGCCATGCTCGACAAGCATATCGTTTCAGAATCCGACAAATTCATGCAGGCGGCGATGATGGCCTATCAGCAGGGTCAGACCGAACAGGCGCTGGAGATGCTGAATCACGCGCTGGCGAATGATCCGGATAACGCGGAACTCAAGGTTACCATCGCGCAAATCGTGAACGCCCAGGGCGACACCGAGAGCGCGTTGGCGTTACTGGACAACCTCGACGAGGAAGGCGCGAAACTCGACGCAGCGATAAAGTTGCGCGCCGAGATCAATCTGGCGGCCCAGCTCGCCGGTTTGCCACCGCTGGCCGAGATCGAGCAGCGCCTTGCCACAAACCCGCGCGATCTCGAGGCCCTGATGCAAAAGAGCCGCCACCTGACCGCCCAGGGCGATTATGACAACGCGATGGAATGTCTACTCGCCATCATGCGTATCGATCGTGGATTCGAGGAAGATGCCGGCCGTAAAGGTCTGCTCGAGCTGTTCGACATGCTCGGCGGCGAGCACCCCAGCGTGCAGAAATACCGCCGCAAGCTGTTTACGCTTTTACACTAATCCAGAACCCGCTGTCTATTAACCGCGGGGATGGTGCCTGGCGTGTATCGATGCCAGACGCTCCTGGGCGACATGGGTATAAATCTGGGTTGTCGACAAACTGCTATGACCCAGCAGCATTTGCACCGTGCGCAGGTCCGCACCGTGATTGAGTAAATGCGTGGCGAAGGCATGACGCAAAGAATGTGGCGAAAACACGGTTTTGATACCGGCCTTCAACAAGTGTTTTTTTATATTCTGCCACAGCGCCTGGCGGCTGATACCGACGCCTCGACTCGATAGAAACAGGGCATCACTAAGCTTCCTGGCATTTTGCAGGTTCGGTCGTCCCTGTTTCAAATACAAGGATAACCAGTGCAAGGCTTCCTCGCCGACCGGCACCACGCGCTCCTTGTTTCCCTTACCGATGAGTCGAACCAGTCCGAGGTTCGTGTTGACCTGATTGAGTTGCAGCCCAACCAGTTCGCTGACGCGCAATCCCGAGCTGTACATCAGCTCGAGCATGCAGCGGTCGCGCAAGCCGTAGGGGCTTTCGAGATCGGGTGCCTGCAATAATTGTTCGATATCGTTTTCCGCCAGCGTCTGGGGCAGGCTACGATGAATCCTGGGAGAGCTTATCAATGCGGTGGGATTGTCCTGGCGCTCCCCGCTCCTGATCAGATGACGGTAGTACTGCTTCAGCGTAGACAGCAGGCGGGCATTAGAGCGTGCCGAAGCACCGGCATCGAAACGTTCCGCGAGGTATTGCTGGATACGAGCCTGGTCGACGTCGATGAGTCGACTGCCACGTTTACCCAACCACCGCGAAAACTGACGCAAATCCTGCTGGTAAGCTTGCAGGGTCAGATCGGCCAGGCCCTTTTGCGCCCAAAGGCTATCGATAAAGCGATCGATAGCAGGGTCATTGTCAATCGGCGGCGGTTTATCCATAGGCAAAAAAAAGGCACAGCATGCTGTGCCTTTCCAACTTTAAGCCATAGCGACTACTACTATCTCTTCTTCTTGGGCTTTGCTGCCCGCGAGGCGGCAGAGATAGATTTGGCTACCTTACCGAGTTGGTCCTTCAAACGTTTGACTTCTTTTGCCAACGCAGCTGCCTTTGCTTCCGCAGCTTTTAATCTTGCCGGAGAAATCGCTTTTGCTGTAACTTTTTTCTTGGCGGCAGTAACTTTTTTCTTCACCGCGGCAACTTTTCTCTTCACCGTGGCTTTTTTACGGACTGCGGGCTTTGCCGCCTTTTTTACAACCTTCTTTTTAACAGCAGGTCGGGCTGCTTTTTTCTTTACTGCAGTCTTTTTGACTGCGGGCTTGGTTGCCTTTTTCTTTACTGCAGGTTTTGCAGCTTTGGCCTTCGGCTTCGCTGCGCTTTTTGCTGTGGCCATTATCTGGTCTCCTGGCGTTAATTTACGAATTTCATTGTAAAAAGCGTTCGCGATAATAACATAGATTCGGAATATTTTTTACGAATGCTGCTAACTGTTTACGTTGTGTATTATAGTTGCGCGATTGAAAAAAGTTAGCCCAAAAGTTTTTTTAGTATTATCAACCCGGCTCGAATTTTTTTCCAAAAAAAAACGAGCAAGAAATTCCTGAAAAATATGTCTGTCAGTCAGTATCGTGATTGCCCTTCGGCAAGTTTGTTCAAACAACTTGCCGCCATGTTATACGACAGCTTACTGATATTCGCGGTACTGTTCGTGGCCGCCGCTATTGCGCTGGCAATCAACCAGGGGGAAGCGATCGAGTCGAGCCCGTTGTTCAGTGCCTATCTTCTATTCACGTGGTTCAGTTTCTATGCGTGGTTCTGGCATAAGTCCGGGCAAACGCTTGGCATGCGTGCCTGGAAAATTCGAATCGTATCGGAATTTGGCGGCAACCCCAGCTGGGGCATCAGTTATCTGCGTTTGATATTCGCGTTGCTGTCACTGCTGTGCTTCGGTTTAGGTTACCTGTGGCGGCTTTTCAGGCCCTACACCTGGCATGACAAGCTGAGTCAGACCCGTATTATCGACGTGTCATCGTTGCGCACCGCCAGCCAACAGACCGATGCCGACACCGTGTGACTGTTTTCTGATCAACAGGTAAATCGCTACCGACAGGAACAGCAGGTTGGGAAACGCCGCTACCAACAGGGCATTGATCTGGAGCTGTATGCCAATCTGGGTTAGCAGCCGCTCGACTACCACGAAAGCCAGTCCCAGCAAAATGCCGATCAATAGCCTTTGCCCACTAGTGGACTGACGCTGAGAGCCCAGTACGAAAGGAAACGCCAGCAGGCACATGATTACGACACTCAGAGGCGCAAAAACCTTTTTCCAGAAAACTAGTCTCTCGGCATGCGCATCGATTCGGTTTTCATCGAGAAAGCCCAGGTAAGCATACAGGGCAGTGCTCGACATCTGGCGTGGTTTTATCGTCAAAACCTGTAGCAATTCGCGTGACAGATTACCGTCGTAGACCAGTCGTTCGAAAGTTTGCATTGTTGCGCTCTGCGTTGAAATTGTCGACCGGCTGACCTGCTGCAATTCCCAACCCTGTTCGAGCGGAACCGCGCGAGCCGCTCGCAGCGTGGACAGCAATTTCCCGTCGTGATCGAGCTCGAAGATTTCAACCCCGCGGGCAAATCCATTGGGCAGCAGGGCCCGAATATGCACCACCCTGAACTCATCCTTTATCCAGAGTCCCTGCCTGGACTCGAGCGCTGTTGCCTGCTTTCGCGACAGGTTCTTTATCTTGCGCGCATTGGTCTCGATGTCGGGCACTACCAATTCAGCCACCAGAAAACCGATCAGCGCGAGCACCAGGGAAGCCTGTACTACGGCCGCGAGCATTCGTTTGATTGACATTCCGGACGCCTGCATCGCTATCACCTCGCTGTTACTGGCGAGCGTACCGAGGCTCAGTATCGTTCCGAGCAACACGGCTAGCGGCATGAAGTCCACGATATTCCCAGGGATGCGGAGAACCATATACTGGAACACTTGCAGCGGTCCGTAACTACCCTGCCCCATGTCATCGAGCTCGCGCACCAGCAAAAAAAACATGCTCAGGCTGACCAGCACCAGCAAGGCGCCCAGGGTTCCGAGATATATGCTGCG
>CAMYON010000039.1 GCA_947260025.1 uncultured Gammaproteobacteria bacterium | reverse complement strand
CCTTCATGCCTGATATCCCGATCAATCGCATTGATGCGATTGGTGATGTCCTGTTTCATATCCAGCAGGACCTGCTTGTAGTCATTCGTGTCCAACGTTTTAAACTCCAGATGATTACTACTTTCTGCCAAGGCCGTTAGCCTACACGTTATTTTTTGAAGTATCGATAACTAGCGTCAGAAAACCTTGATATGGGGCAATTTTACGGCAGATCTGTTGAACGGAACTTACTGGCATCATCCGGGCAACTGCGCCGGAATGACCCGGATATTAGCGGCCCTCGTAGCCCTCGAGCACATTGACCGCGTTGAGCCCGATTTCCTCGACCGCGTAGCCGCCCTCCATGATAAAAAGCGTCGGCAGGTTTAGCTGTGCGATGGTTGCGCCATATCTTTTGAAGTCGTCGCTCGACAGCTTGAAAAAGGAAATCGGATCGTGCTCGAAGGTATCGACGCCGAGCGAGACCACGAGCGCATCCGGCGCATAGTTCCTGATTTTCTGGCAGGCGTCTGCGAGCGCCGCGCCCCAGGTGGCGAAACTGGTGCCCGGACCCATTGGATAGTTGTGATTATAACCCTCGCCCGTGCCCTGGCCGGTTTCGTCGGCGTATCCGAGAAAATGCGGAAAGGCGTCGCTCGGATCCCCATGGAGCGAGAGGAACATGACGTCGTCGCGGTCGTAGAAAATCGCCTGGCTGCCGTTGCCATGATGGAAGTCGACATCCAGCAGCGCCACCCGCGCCGCGCCCTGATCGAGAAAGGCCTGGGCGGCGACCGAGGCGTTATTGATGAAACAGTAGCCGCCGAACATGTCTGACGCGGCATGATGACCCGGCGGGCGGCATAGCGCGAAGGCTTCGTGGGCGCCATCGCGCATTGCTGCCTGCGCGGTCAAGGCAACGTCGACGCTGGCGCGCGCCGCCTCCCAGGTGCCATTGGAGATCGAGGTTTCGGCGGCCATTGCATAATGCCCGAGTTTGCCATCGATGTGCTGTGGCACTCGTTCCTGCTGCATCCCGCGTGCCGGCCAGCAGGTCGGGATTGCCTCGCCCTCGTAGCCCGATGCGCTCCATTGTTGCCAGCAGGTTTCGAGAAACCGGATGAAATCGGCGTCGTGAATACGCGTTATCGCCTCGAGGTCGAATTTTTGCGGCGCGATGATTGCCCCCAGCTTGACTTCGCGCACGCGCTCGATGACGTGCTCGGCACGCACCGGGCATTCGAAGGGGGGTACCAGCAGTCCGCCATAGAGCTCGGTTTTGGCGTCGCGCAGTGCGTGGTGTTCAGTAAATACAGTCAGCATCGCTAGTCTCCGGTAGTGATTCGTAGTTCAGGTTGATGAGCCGGTATGTCGAATGAGCGCGCAGGCGTGGTGGCACGGCGCCGCTGGCTCGTTGCCCGGTGGGCAGCCGATATTGCCCGTACCTAGCTGACCCGGCCATCGAGGGTTGCCAGCGTTTGGTAGAGATCCGGTCGGCGGTCGCGGTAAAGTCCCCAGGCGGTGCGATACTCGCTTATCGCCTGCATATCGAACTCGTGCACCAGCACGGTCTCGCTGTGATCGTCGGCCTCGCACAGAATGGCGCCGGTGTGGTCGGCGATAAACGAGTGGCCGTAGAAGGTTATTTCCAGCGACGGATCCTGGGTGGCATGCTCGGTGCCGATGCGGTTGGAAGCGATCACCGGGACCATGTTAGCCGCGGCGTGGCCCTGCATCGTGCGCTGCCAGTGGCCGCTCGAATCGAGGGCGATCGCGGGCGGCGGTTCGGATCCGATCGCGGTCGGATAGAGCAGTAACTCCGCGCCCATCAACGCCATGCTGCGAGCCGCTTCCGGGAACCATTGATCCCAGCAAACGCCGGCGCCAAGCCTGCCGTAGCGGGTGTCCCACACCCGGAACCCGGTGTCGCCCGGATTGAAATAGGTCTTTTCCTGGTACCCCGGCCCGTTGGGTATATGCGACTTGCGATAAACACCGAGCAGCGAACCGTCGGCATCGATCATCGCCAGGGAATTGTAGAACGCGCGGTTGGCGCGTTCGAACCAGCTGCATGGGAGCACCACGCCGAGCTCCTGCGCCAGCGCCCGAAATTTCCTGATCGCCGGGTTATCTTCGACCGTGGTCGCCAGCTCGAAATGCCTGGCATCCTGCTCGATGCAAAAGTAGGGCGCTTCGAAAAGCTCCTGGATCAGGATGACCTGCGCACCCCGGGCGGCCGCCTCGCGGACCAGTTTTTCGGCGCGTTCGAGATTTGCGGGAAGATCCCAGCTGCAGGTCATTTGCGTGGCTGCAACGCTTAAAATCGGCATTGTCGGTACTCCGTACTGCTGGTTTACAACAGGGATTTTTATCGATTTTTCGCCCCTTGGCTAGCAATAAAACCGGCTATCGAGCACAATTCCGCTGTCATTGGGTCAAAGCCATCGTATGTCAGATTACTTGCCACAGGATACCGGGGAGCAATCGCTCTGGAGTGCGACCGCGATCGCGAATCCGGTCGAACAGCGGTTGCAGCAGTCGCTGCAGGCCGACGTGCTCGTGGTCGGCGGTGGTTACACCGGCCTGTCGAGCGCGCTGCATCTGGCAGAGCAGGGCGTATCGGTGGTTTTGCTGGAGGCAAAAAGTATCGGTTTCGGTGGCTCCGGGCGCAACGCAGGCCTGGTTAACGCCAGTGTCTGGCAAAATCCGGATCACGTGCGCCGCGAACTCGGCGAGGAAGCCGGTGAGCGCTTCAACCAGGCGCTGCGGGATTCACCCGCGCTGGTATCCGAGCTCGTCAACCGTTACCAGATGAAGTGTAACCTGCAGCCGGTCGGCACCGTCAATGTCGCGCACAATGCAGCCGCATTGAAATCCCTGGAGGAACGCTGTCGACAGTTACAGGAGATCGGCGCGGCGGTCGAGATGATCGACGGCGAGTCGGCCCAGGCTATCTCGGCTTCACCGGTGTATCGGCACGGTGGAATCCATGATCCGGGGGCGGCTACTATTCAGCCGCTGAATTACGCCCGCTCGCTGGCACGAGCGGCAATGGACCAGGGTGCGCAGCTGTTTCAGGAATCCGCAATCGAGGATCTGGTGCGGAAGAATGATCGCTGGCTGGCGACCACCGCACAGGGGGAGGTTTCGGCCGAGCAGGTGATCATTGCCACCAATGCCTACGCCGACGGCAACAGCCAGCAGGTTCGCGAATCGACGGTGCCCGTGTTTATCTTTCAATGCGCTACCCGGCCGCTGCCGGATGACGTCGCTTCCGGCATAATCCCCGAACGTCATGGCCTGTGGGACACGCAGCTCATGTTGACCTCGTCACGCGTCGACGGGGACGGGCGGCTCATCATGAGCAGCGCCGGCCGGTTGCGGGGATTCCAGCGCAATATCCGCGCGAACTGGATGACGCGCACCCGCGACTGGCTGTTTCCGCAAACCCGGGGCGTCGAGTGGGAATACCAGTGGAGCGGGCAGGTCGGTGTAACCCGGAGCAGGATTTTGCGCGTTCAATTGCTGGCCCCGGGTGTGTTGGCCCCGGCCGGCTACAATGGGCGCGGCATCGGTCCGGGCAGCGTCATCGGCAAGCACCTGGCGCAAACTATCGTCAGCGGCAACCGGGACGATTTTCCATTTCCGATCGAGGCGCTTTACCTTGAAAAATCGCGTGCCGCTCGAGCGGGGTACTACAGCTACGGCACCCTGGCGATGCAGTTGCTGGGCCGGCGTTAGGCAAGTTTTTAATAGTTTAATGAGCGCTGATTCTGGCTGACATTAGTCGCCGTCGTCGATAAAATGTGATCACATTAATCAGGTAACTAAAGCAATGACGCAGACAAAACGAGTTTCTTTCGACTGGCAGGACCCGATGTTTCTCGAGCAGCAATTGAGCGAGGAGGAACGCATGATTCGCGACGCGGCACGCGACTACTGCCAGGATCGGCTTATGACGCGGGTGCAGATGGCCAACCGCGAAGAAAGTTTCGACCGCGAGATCATGAACGAATTCGGTGAGCTCGGATTGCTCGGCGCGACCATCCCCGAAGACTACGGCTGTGCCGGCGCCAACTACGTCTCCTATGGCCTGGTGGCGCGAGAAGTCGAGCGCGTCGACAGCGGTTATCGCTCGGCGATGAGCGTTCAATCCTCGCTGGTGATGCACCCGATTTTTGCTTACGGCAACGAGGCGCAGCGACAGAAGTTCCTGCCCCGGTTGGCGACCGGGGAACTGGTAGGCTGTTTTGGTCTGACCGAACCCGATGCCGGCTCCGATCCCGCCAGCATGAAAACCGCGGCGACCGCCACCGATGGTGGGTATCTGCTCAAGGGCGCGAAGATGTGGATCACCAATTCACCGATTGCAGACGTGATGGTGGTGTGGGCCAAGCTCAATGACGTGATCCGGGGTTTTATCCTGGAACGAGGCATGGAAGGCTTGTCAACGCCCAAGATCGAAGGCAAGTTTTCGTTGCGCGCCTCGGTAACCGGTGAAATCGTGATGCAGGATGTCTTCGTCCCGGAGGATAACCTGTTGCCGAACGTCGAAGGTTTGAAAGGCCCGTTCGGTTGTCTCAACCGCGCGCGTTACGGCATCGCCTGGGGTGCGATGGGTGCCGCCGAGTTTTGCTGGCACGCGGCACGGCAGTATACGCTGGATCGAACCCAGTTTGGGCGGCCGCTGGCGGCCACCCAGCTGGTGCAGAAGAAACTTGCCGATATGCAAACCGAAATCACGCTCGGATTGCAGGGCTGCCTGCAAATGGGCCGCCTGATGGATAGCGAACGCTGCCCGGTCGAACTGGTGTCGTTGATGAAACGCAACAACTGCGGCAAGGCGCTGGACGTCGCCCGCGTTGCGCGCGATATGCACGGCGGTAACGGCGTGTCAGATGAATACCACGTCATTCGTCACCTGATGAATCTCGAAGCCGTCAATACCTACGAGGGCACGCACGACATTCACGCCCTGATTCTCGGGCGGGCGCAGACCGGCATCCAGGCATTTTTCTAGATGGCGGGACCGTTAGCCGGTTTCAGGGTTCTCGATCTGAGCCGCATCCTGGCCGGGCCCTGGGCCAGCCAGATGCTGGCCGATCTGGGCGCCGAAGTTATCAAGATCGAACGCCCGGGCAGCGGTGACGATACCCGCGGCTGGGGGCCGCCCTACATGCCGGACGAGGAGGGCAGACCGACCAGCGAATCAGCCTATTTTCACGGTGCCAATCGCGGCAAGCGCTCGGTTTGTATCAATATGTCCCAGACCGAGGGGCAATCACTGATACAGGAGCTGGCCTGTCATTGCGACGTGCTGATAGAAAACTTCAAGGTTGGGGGGCTAAAAAAATATGGTCTCGATTACGACAGCCTGAAGGCGATTAATCCGGCCCTCGTCTACTGTTCGATCACCGGTTTTGGTCAGACCGGCCCCTATGCCGCGCGCGCCGGTTACGATTTCATGATCCAGGCAATGGGCGGAATGATGAGCGTGACCGGCGAGGCCGACGGGCAGCCGATGAAGATCGGCGTGGCGCTGGCCGACGTGTTGACCGGTCTCTACGCGGCTAACGCGATCCAGGCGGCGTTGATTCATCAGCGCGCCAGCGGGGAAGGGCAATATATCGATATGGCGCTGCTCGACGTGCAGGTGGCCACGCTTGCCAACCAGGCGATGAATTATCTTGCGAGCGGCAACAATCCCGGGCGGCTGGGCAATGCGCATCCCAATATCGTGCCCTACCAGGCGTTTCAGACAGGTGACGGTCATATAATCCTGGCGGTCGGTAACGATGCGCAGTTCGAACGTTTTTGCGAACTTGCCGGCAGGCAGGACCTGGCCGCGGACGAACGCTTTCGTAAAAATAGCGATCGCGTCAAGCATCGGCTGGAATTGATTCCGCAGATCGCCGATATCATGCTGCAGAAATCGAGCGCGCAGTGGCTGGAGGCGTTAAACGCGAAAGGTATTCCCTGCGGGCCGATCAACAATATCGGCGAGGTGTTCGACGATCCACAGGTTGAGTCTCGCGGCCTGCGGCTCGAACTCGAGCATCCGCTTGCGGGCTCGGTCGCGAGTGTCGCCAACCCGATTCGATTGTCGCAAACCCCTATCGAATACCGGCAGGCACCGCCACTACTCGGTCAGCATACCGACGAGGTTCTGGGTCGGCTGCTGTCGCTGGATGCGATGGCGCTTGCGCAGCTGCGCGCAGAGGGCACCATCGCCTGAAGGTTTGCTGTTTGTCCGAACGCTTCGAGAAACGGGGCTTAGTCGCGGTAGCCGAACAGACGGTTGTCGATGATTTGCTCGGCGACGCCCTGCGGCACGCACTGTTCCCAGGCGCCGCGGCCGTTTTGCAGTTGCTTTAGGACGTTGCGCGAAAAAATCTTGAATAATTCATGATCGCTCGATTCGATCCCGAAAATAAAATTGTTTTCCACCAGGTACCGATACAGAAACAGCAGGTTTTCCGGCAGATCGACATTGCTGTAATCGCGGTACTCGCCGGACTTGTCGATCTCGGGGTAAACCAGCAGGCGCGTATGGTCGGGAAACAGTTTGCCGAAGCCCTCCAGGATGCCGCCTTCTACGCCCCGGTAGCTGCTTTCGTCGAAGATTTGCCTGATATTCATAATGCCGACCACGATGCCGATCTGCAGCTTGGTGAACTGTCTGAAATAAGCGCGTAGCGAAAAATAGCGCGTGTAGTCGGTAATCATCACGCTGTAGCCTAGCGAGTTCAGCAGGTGCACGCTGTCGATCAGGTCTTTCTCCGGCACCATCAGGTCGTTGCCATGAATGTCATTGAGCGAGATCTCCGCTAGCGCGACACAATTGTCAGCGGTTACTCCCTGGGTCTGGCAAAAGAATTTCAGGCCCTGGTCCATCATGTCGACGTTGAGGTTGGTGACCGGCCGGAACGTACCTCGAATGGTCAGCACGTTTTTCTTGTATAGCATTTCGGCCGGTATCACGACCGAGCCGTCGGGCTTGAACATGATCGCGCGCGTCTTCCAGCTGCGGATCAGGTGCAGGTTGATCGCGCGGTTGTCGACTTCCTCGAAATAAGGCCCGTAAAACTCGATCGAATCGATCTCGATGCGGCCCTGTTCGAGATTGTCGGTCAGGGAATCGATAATGGTTTTCGCGTTTTCGAAGTAATAGTAAGCGGCGTAAATCAGGTTGACGCCAAAGATGCCCAGGGCCTGCTGTTGCCGATCCGCGTCTTCGTCGCGCATGCGAACGTGAACGATGATGTCGGAAGGCTCGGCGGCGGGGTACATTTGCGCCCTGATACCGCACCAGGCATGGCACTCGTTATCGGTTTTGAAGCTTTTTGCCGCCACCGTCGCGCCGTAGGCGAAATAGCGCGAAGCGACCGAGCGCGAGGTACCGACCCGGTCGATAACCAGGTCGAATTCCTTCTCCAGCATCGCCTGCACCCGGGCCCTGCTGACGTAGCGACCATCCTCCTGCACCCCGTAAATCGCATCCGAAAATTTCATGTCGTAGGCGGACATGGTTTTGGCGATGGTGCCGGCGGCCGCTCCGGATTTGAAAAACTGGCGCGCTACTTCCTGGCCGGCGCCGATTTCGACGATGGTGCCATACTTTTTTTCGTCGAGATTTATTCTGAGCGCCTTATCCAGCGTGCTGCGACTGCTAATGTCTTTATCCACTTTGTTAGCCTTCCCCTGAAAATTAGTATTCTACGCGGTTTGAATTACCCACCACTATTGAGTGGGGATTATAGCTGCATCGGCGTCGCTTGCTATTTGACAGTAATCAAAACGGCGCCGGTCTCCAGAATCAATCGATATTGCCGTCGCCTGGCGTTAGTTTTTCAACGGCCATGTATCGCTCAGGCGGTAACCGCCGGGCCAGGGATCGTCCGGGTCGAGCATAATCTGGTGGGTTCCGGTTATCCAGGCGCGCCCCCGAACCGAAGGGCCAACCTTTGTTGCGCTGACGATACTGCAATCGAAGCGCGAGTCGATGATCGATTTGCCAATCAGGCGCTCTCCCACCTGCATCAGTCCCCTGGCCTGCAGGCTCGCCATGCGCGCCGAGCAGCCGGTACCACAGGGTGAGCGATCGAGTTTCCCCGGATCGATGGCGACCGTATTACGGCTGACCTTGACCCCGTTTTCCTCGGTCAGCGGCAGTGCGAATTCACAAAATGAAATATGGGCCCAGTCGGGATTGTCGGGGTGACTGAATCCCAGCTGCTCGTTGGCGGCGCGGGTAATCGAGGCGCCCATTCGAGCAAGGTCGCCGGCCTCGTCGGGGCGAATCGCAAAATCCAGGGCGCTGGCATCGACAATGACGAAGCTGTCACCACCGTAGGCGGTATCCACGCTAAGAGTGCCGACGCCCGGTACCTCGAGGTTCGCGTCCAGCCGATCGGCAAACGAGGCGACGTTATGTATCTCGATACTCTGCGCTTTGCCGTTTTCGCAGTAAGCCTTCACCGGTACCAGCCCGCCCGGCGCCTCGAGGATAAACTCGGTAACGGGTTCTCGCATTGCCACCAGGCCGCTGTCGAGCAGCACGGTGGCGACGCAGATCGAATTCGATCCTGACATTGGCGGGGTGTGTTCCGGTTCCATGACGATAAATCCGAACGCCGCGTCGGGGTGTTTCGCCGGTACCAGCAGGTTGATATGTTTGAAAACCCCGCCGCGCGGTTCGTTCAGCACGAATTGCCTCAATTCCTGGTCTTCGGCTATCCAGCGCGCCTGTTGCCACAGGGTTTCGCCGGGTGGCGGGCTGACGCCGCCAACGATAACGTTGCCCACCTCGCCTTCGGCGTGGCAGGAAACGAGGTGGATAAGTTTCTGGCTTCTCATGGCTTTCTGAAATGCAGGAAAAAATGGACCAGCCATCCGGCCAGAAATATGAAATAAAGTACCAGCGCCCAGCCGATACTCGGATGCAGGCGCAGATGCTCGGAAAAATTGGCCTCGATCGCCAGCTGTATTGCATAAATGCTGAGCAGCAGGTGGGCGCAGCCCATGATGAACATTTGCCGGCGAAAAAACAACTTTGTCTGGTCGACTCTTTGCGGTGCCAGCCAGTAATCCCGGTTGGGAATCCTCATACCAAACTTGCTGCGCAGTCCTGACCAACGCGGAACAAAATCGAATACCGCGACCAGCAGCGACAGGATGGCGAGGTACATACCGAAGAAACCGTTCCTGCTCGACCAGTCGTTAGGGGCGCCGAGTCCGTCAAAATGCGAGGCAACGACATCGGGCACTCTCGGGTAGTAGTAAGTCACCTGGATCAAAGCGACGGCCACCAGGGCGTAGAAGATGCCTCTGTACCAGCTCATGATGACCGGCTGTTTCAAAAAAATAACTCTAAAACACCAGCTACGGTCTGTCCAGCAGCGTCTTCGGTTGCGCCGGGAATCGATCGGGCATCATGACCTGGACATATAAAATCCCGCGACCGCGCGCGGGGTCGTCACGGAGCAGGGATGGTTATTGGTATTCGAAAGACCTGGTCCCCAGGACCGAGCGGTCGTCGTCGAGCACGTTCACCGTCCAGGTGCCGACCCAGGAAGGGATCAGGGTCTTGCTGGTCCAGACGCGCCAGCGCGGTCCTTTGACTTCAAAGGTCTTTTCGAACATGACAGCGTCGTTAAAAGTCCATTGATGGGTGATGTTTTGCCCACTTAAATCCTGGAGCTCGGTGAAAAAGGAAATCGACGTGTAGGAACTGCTGTCTATACTGTCGACCATGATGACCGGCTCGCGGTTATCGATACCGATGGTGAACATCGCTCGAGTGACTTCACCGGCATAAGCGCTGGCACTGACGGCGAGTGTCGCTACGAAAAGTAGGGATTTCATAATGGGACGCATGGAGGTCTCCTGGAATTCATTCGTTATGACTATAGCAATAAACCCTGGGGTATGCCGATTCGGGAAAGAGTTTTTGCAGCGTTTAAACCGGGCGCTCGGCGCGACTAGTTCGCAGCAGTTCGATCATTGCGCTGGAGCTGAGTGAAAGGGTGCGTTTCTTTCGCGTTACGATACCGAGTGGCCGATGTGCATCCAGGCCGTGCAGGCGATGACTGGTCAGGCTCGAGTCGACCATGCTTTGCGGCAGGATACTCCACCCCAGGTTTGCCGAAACCATGACTTTTATCGTTTCGAGATAGTTAGTTTCCAGCACGATGTTGAGCCGGTCCTTGCTGCCTGCAAACAGGGTGTTGATGATCTTGCGGGTAAAGGTTCCCTGTGACGGCAGTATCGAGGGATGTTCCACTAGCTGCTCCGGCTCGATATCCCGCAGCGGCGCGAGTTCGTGGTCGGCCGCCATCACGACTACCAGGTCATCGATCCAGACCGCCTCGCATTCGAGCTTGTCATCGGCCAGTTCCGGCAGCGTTACGATGGCCAGCTCCAGTTCATTGTTGGCGATTGCGGCACAGGCGTCTTCCGAATCCATGAAATGTAAATCGAGATCGACCTGCGGGTAGCGAATTTTAAAATCCCGCAGCACCTGTGGCAGGCGATGCAGGCCGATGTGGTGGCTGGTGGCGAAACTCAGGCTGCCCGAAGGCGTTTGCTGCTGACGACTCAGGCTTGAACGATAGGATTGCAGTTCCTGCAGAATGCGTTCGGCGTGAGGTTTGAAGACCTTACCGTTTGGCGTCAGAATGCTGCGTTTGCCGATCCGATCGAACAGTTCGACCCGGATGTTGTTTTCGAGCTGGCGAATTCGTTTGCTGACCGCGGGTTGGGTGATATGCAGCCGTTCTGCTGCCAACGAGAACGATTCGAGTTCGGCCACGGCAAGAAATGCGGTGATTTGGTTGATCTGCATGCATATCTATTCCAAATAGGAATTAAAATCATGAAAATTATGAATTAGTGTTATTCTAGTTCTGCACGTAAAATCTCACAAGTTTTTACGCGGGAAATGAAAATGGCCGGAAAGACCTTATACGACAAGATTTGGGATTTGCATCAGGTACGTCAGGACGACGCTGGCACCTCGCTGCTTTACATCGATCGTCACCTGGTGCACGAGGTGACGTCACCGCAGGCATTCGAAGGCCTGGAAATCGCGCAGCGTCCGCTGTGGCGCAAGCGTTCTATCCTGGCGGTGCCGGATCACAACGTACCGACTACCGGGCTCGAATACGGTATCACCGACCCGGTTGCGAAGCTGCAGGTCGATACCCTCAACGCGAATTGCGACAAGTACGCACTAACCGAATTCAAGATGGGAGACCAGCGTCAGGGTATCGTGCACGTGATCGGGCCGGAGCAGGGTGCAACCCTGCCGGGCATGACCGTGGTTTGCGGTGACTCTCATACCTCGACCCACGGTGCCTTTGCCGCGCTGGCGTTTGGCATCGGGACCTCGGAAGTCGAACACGTGATGGCGACGCAATGCCTGATCCAGAAGAAATCCAGAAACATGCGCGTTACGGTACAGGGATCGGTCGCCGACGGTATTACCGCGAAGGATATCGTGTTGCATATCATCGGCGAGATTGGCACCGCCGGCGGCACTGGTTGTACCATCGAATTTGCCGGCGAAGCGATTACCAGCCTGTCGATGGAAGGTCGCATGACGGTTTGCAACATGACCATCGAGGCGGGCGCCCGCGCCGGGTTGATCGCCTGTGATCAGACCACGCTGGACTACATCGAAGGACGCCCGTTCGCGCCGCGCGGTGAAATCTGGCAGCAGGCGGTCGAATTCTGGCGCGATCTGCACTCGGATGCCGACGCCGTGTTCGATCGGGAAGTGGTTATTGACGCCGCCGATATCGCGCCCCAGGTTACCTGGGGTACGTCACCCGAAATGGTCTGCAGCGTTAACAGCAGGATTCCCGACCCGGCGCGGGAAGCGGACCCGATCAAGGCCGGCGGCATGCAAAAAGCGCTCGATTACATGGGGCTCGAGGCCAATACGGCTTTCGACGAGGTGGCGGTAGACAAGATTTTTATCGGCTCCTGCACCAACTCGCGCATCGAGGATTTGCGCGCCGCGGCCAGCGTGCTCAAGGGCCGTAAGCTGGCTGTCAATATCAAGCTCGCGATGGTCGTGCCCGGTTCCGGGCTGATCAAGCAGCAAGCCGAGGACGAGGGGCTCGATCGTATCTTTGTCGATGCCGGTTTCGAATGGCGTGAACCCGGCTGCTCGATGTGCCTCGGGATGAATGCAGACCGGCTCGAATCGGGAGAACGCTGCGCCTCGACGTCGAACCGCAACTTCGAGGGGCGTCAGGGCCAGGGCGGCAGGACGCATCTGGTTTCGCCGGCGATGGCGGCTGCGGCCGCGGTTGCCGGACACTTTGTCGACGTGCGCGAGTTGCAGGAGTAATCATGGAAAAATTTACCACTTTCAACGGCATCGTCGCCGCCATCGATCGCCCTAACATCGACACCGACGCGATTATTCCGAAGCAGTATCTGAAATCGATCAAGCGTTCGGGTTTTGGTGTCAACCTGTTCGACGACTGGCGTTACCTGGATCCCGGGGAGCCGGGGCAGGATCACTCGCAGCGCCGCGTAAATCCGGAATTCGTGCTTAACCAGGAACCGTATCAGCAGACGCAGATTTTGCTGGCGCGTGAGAATTTTGCCTGCGGATCGTCGCGCGAACATGCGGTCTGGGCGTTGATGGATTTCGGCATCAAGGTGGTTATCGCGCCAAGTTTCGCCGATATTTTTTACAATAATTCGTTCAAGAACGGGCTGTTGCCGATCGTGCTGGACGATGCGCTCGTCGACCAGCTTTTTAGTGAACTTGAAAACAGCGAAGACTATCGGCTCACGATCGATCTCGAAAACCAGGTTGTGGTGAAAGCCGACGGTATTGAAATGAGTTTCGAAATCGATGAGTTTCGCAAGTATTGCCTGGTGAACGGGTTCGATGATATCGGCCTGACTATGCAGCATGCCGACAGTATCAAGGCCTTCGAGCAGCAGTACTACGAACGCTTGCCCTGGTTAAAATAGGATTGAGAAATGACGCATAAGTTAGCGGTGCTTGCCGGCGACGGCATTGGCCCGGAGATTGTTGATGAGGGCCTGAAAGTTTTGGCCTGCCTGCAGGCTGATTTCGGTTTCGACGCGGAAATTGAAGCTGCCGCGATCGGCGGTGCCGGCTACGATCAAGCGGGCGATCCGCTGCCCGAGCAAACCCTGGCGTTATGCCGCCAGGCGGACGCGATACTGTTCGGGGCAATCGGCGGCCCTCAGTACGACGACCTCGAGCGCGATCTGCGCCCCGAGAAAGGACTGCTTAGATTGCGCTCGTCTCTGACCCTGTTTTCTAACCTGCGACCGGCGATGCTATATCCGCAGTTGGCCGATGCCTCGAGTTTAAAAAACGAACTGGTTGCCGGGCTGGATATCATGATCGTGCGCGAGTTAACCGGTGGTATTTATTTCGGCCAGCCACGCGGTATTCGTGAACTCGATAACGGCGAGCGAGAAGGTTTCAATACCCTGGTTTATGCCGAGCATGAAGTCGAGCGTATCGCGCGCTCGGCCTTCGATATCGCGATGCTGCGTAACCGCAAGCTGTGCTCGGTGGACAAGGCCAATGTACTGGAGGCTTCGGAGCTCTGGCGCGAAGTCGTGATCCGCGTCGCGGCCGAGTACCCGGAAGTAGAGCTTAGTCACATGTACGTGGATAACGCCTCGATGCAGCTGGTGCGCGCGCCCAAGCAATTCGATGTCATCGTAACCAGCAACCTGTTCGGCGATATTCTGTCGGATACCGCGGCGATGCTGACCGGTTCGATTGGAATGTTGCCCTCGGCCTCGCTCGACGCCGATGGCAAGGGTATGTATGAACCGATTCATGGTTCGGCTCCGGATATTGTCGGCAAGGGACTGGCTAATCCGTTGGCAACCATTTTGTCGCTGGCCATGATGCTGCGCTATAGCCTGGGGCAGGCCGAACTCGCCGGTATGATCGATACCGCGGTGGGCAACGTGCTCAACCAGGGATTTCGTACCGCGGATATCGCCGGTGGAGAGCATAGCGTCAGCACCGCGGAGATGGGCGATGCGGTAGTCGCGGCCTTGCGCGAGCTTGCCTGAAATCCTTTTTACGGAGATTGAGCGATGAAGAGAGTAGGATTTGTCGGCTGGCGCGGGATGGTTGGCTCGGTGTTGATGCAGCGCATGCTCGAAGAGCGGGATTTTGCCGCTATCGACGAGCCGGTGTTCTTTACCACCTCGCAACTGGGACAGGCCGGGCCCGATATCGGTAAGGACGTACCGCCATTGCGGGATGCCACCGATTTCGAGCAGTTGAGATCGATGGATATCATCGTTAGCTGTCAGGGTGGCGACTACACCAGGCAGGTACATGCCGACCTGCGCGGCAGCGGCTGGCGAGGTTACTGGATCGATGCGGCTTCCACGCTGCGCATGCAGGACGACAGCGTTATCGTGCTCGATCCGGTAAATCGCAAGGTGATCGACCAGGCACTCGCGGCCGGCTGCAAGGACTTTATTGGCGGCAACTGCACCGTCAGCCTGATGATGATGGCGATGGGCGGCCTGTTCGACAACGACCTGGTCGACTGGATGAGCGTCATGACTTACCAGGCGGCCTCGGGTGGCGGCGCCCGCCATATGCGTGAACTCATCAGCGGCATGGGTAGCCTCTATAATAGCGTTGCCGGGTTGCTCGACGACCCTGCGTCGGCGATCCTGGAAATCGATCGGCAGGTGACCGAGTGTCTGAACTCCGCCGACTTTCCCAGCGAGCAGTTTGGCGTGCCGCTCGCCGGCAGCCTGATCCCGTGGATCGATAGCAAGCTCGACAATGGGCAGAGCCGAGAAGAGTGGAAGGCGGGGGTCGAGGCAAACAAGATTCTCGGGCGCGTGGACGACTTGATTGCGATCGACGGTCTTTGTGTGCGCGTCGGCGCAATGCGCTGTCATTCGCAGGCCCTGACGGTCAAGCTTAAGCATGACGTGCCGCTGGACGAGGTGCATCAAATGCTGGCGGCTGCCAATGACTGGGTGAAGGTGTTGCCGAACGAGAGGGAGATAACCATGCAGGAGCTGTCACCGACTGCTGTCACCGGTAAGCTCGATATCCCGGTTGGCCGGCTGCGTAAACTGAACATGGGTGGCGAGTATCTCGCTGCCTTTACCGTCGGCGATCAGTTACTTTGGGGCGCGGCCGAACCGCTGCGGCGCATGTTGAACATTTTACTCGAGTCCTGATATGGAACATCGCATCGCGATATCGCATGCTTGCGGAATTGTCGCCGAGGCGATTCTGGAAAAACTATCGGAATCCGGTTTTAAACCGGATTCCTTGTTTTTACTGGATCATGAATCGAACGCCGGTAAACGCCTGCCGTATGCGGGTGGCTCGCTGACGGTCCAGGACCAGGGTAAATTTGATTTGTCGAACTGTGCCCTGTTATTGCTGACTCAGACTGATGTCGAACTCGAGTCAGAGGCACTGAATCAGGGTTGCCTGTTGCTGAGTCACGTAATCCAGCGCGACAGCGAAGTCCTGTTCATGGCCGATGCAGCGGTGGAGCCCGCCATTTCTTACTCCGAAACCAGCCTGCGCCTTGCCGGCGCAGAGCTTTCCTGCCTGTTGCCGACACTATTGCGGCTCGAGCGCATGCAGCCAATTGCCCAGCTCAATATCACGCTGATTCGTAGCGCCGAGTTCCAGGGCAAACCCGGCGTCGATGAATTGGCCAGCCAAACCGTCAACCTGCTAAACGCGCGCGAGGTTAGCCCCTCGGTGTTTCCCGAGCAGATCGCTTTTAATGTTTTACCCGAAGCGAGCGATAGCCGGCTGAGCTCCGATTTGACCCGATTTTTGGGAACTATTTCCTATCCCCCGGTGCTGCAAACCCTTAATGTACCCATTTTTCACGGATTTGCCGCCGCAGTGCAGCTACGCTTCGCCTCTGAGGTTGCGTTGGAGGACTGCCGCAAGCTGCTCGAATCGATGGATAACCTGGTCCTGAAGAAAGGTCCGGCAAGCCCGATTTCCGATTGTAATCAATCGTTTAGCGGTGTTATAAGCCAGCTGGAACAGTCCCCGGACCAGCCTGCAAGCCTGCAGTTCTGGATGATTGCAGATCCGATGAGATATGGATTAGCGAATAATTTCGTGAATGTTACAGAGTTTTTGCTAAAATCTTTTTTGTAATCTATAGTTACATCTGCTTGTGAAAGTGTTTTCTTTAAAGTAAATTCTCTGACTGCAATCCTAGGTGCATGGATTTAAGGCACTTTTTATAAGAAACTAGGTTGGGGAGCTGGGAGACTAAACGTGCGTAATCTGGGACTAATTGTTGCATTGTGGTTGTCGGCTTTGTTGCCGACAAACAGTCTTGCCCTGGGCCTGGGCGAGATTGAAGTCAATTCATTCCTGAATCAGCCCCTCAATGCTGAGATCGAAGTCATTTCCGCCCGACCCGGTGAGATCGATGACCTGCTGGTTAGCCTGGCGTCTCGAGAAGCCTTTGCACGCGCCGGCCTGGCGCGGCCGCGATATTTACTGGACTTGCGATTCGCGGTGAAGAAGAACGAGGAAGGTGACGAAGCCGTCATCATCGTCACTACCAAAGCCGGGGTCAAAGAACCCTTTCTTAATTTTCTGATCGAAGCAGACTGGTCCAAGGGCCGCGTGCTGCGTGAGTTTACGGTACTGCTCGATCCGCCTTTCTTCGCCGATCAACCGATTCCGGTGGAGTCTACCGAGGTCGCAGCGCAACCTGTTGAGCAACCGATTACCGAAGAAGCCAGCGTCACCGATATCGTCGAGCAGGCCGGTGTCACGACAATGGCCGAAGCCGATACCAGCGAGCCTGTCGCCAGCGAAGAAGCTGTTCCCGAGCCCATTGTAAACGAGCCCATTGCGTTATCCGAGGAAGACGCGGAACCCCTGTCCGAGGATGTCGCCGAACCCGAGGAAAGTAGCGTAGCCTACACTCCCGAGCCGGTGCAAAGCATCGTCGACGATGATGATATTGTAGTTTCCAAGGGGGACACCCTGTGGAGCATCGCGTCGCGTTACAAGGATGACGCGCATTCCATGGCGCAGGTAATGCTTGCGTTTCAGCGCACTAACCCCGATGCGTTCAACGACGGCAATATCAATAACATGAAGGAAGGCGCGATACTGCGCGTCCCCGACAGCTATGAACTCGACGCCATCGGCCAACAAGAGGCCTATGCCGAGGTTTTGACCCAAAATGGTCTGTGGGATGACTATGTCGCTCGCGTGACCGGGGTATCGCCCGCGGTTGCCACCGAAGATTCCGATGCTGAAATGGCCGCCGGAGAACAGGAAGCTGCCGAGGAAAGTGGAGAATTGAGCCTGCTCCTGCCCGGCGAGGGCGACAGCGAATCTACCGGCACCGGTGATACCGGGGATGTCGACGAACTGCGTACCAAGCTGGCGCTGGCGGAAGAAGAACTGGAAGCGTCGCGTATCGAAAACCAGGAACTCGAGTCTCGCATCAGTGAACTCCAGGCGCGCCTGTCGAAGGTCGAGGAACTGCAGAAGATGGTCGAGATCGAGGACGACAGTCTCGCCCAGATGCAGGCCGATCAGGTCGAGCAGGCAGAACAGGAAACGGTCGAAGTTATCGAAGAAGTCGAGACAGAAGCGACCGATGCGGTCGGTGATGCCATCCAGGCCGACGAAGAAGCCTTGCTCGAAGAATTGCTCGCCGAAGAAGCGGCGGCCCAGGCCGACGAACAGACTGCTATCGCAGGCGCCGCCGACGATGGCATGGCCAGCGACGAAATGGCCAGCGACGAAATGGTTAGTGAGGAAGCCACCACCGAGCCAGCAATGGCCGATGAAGGTTTCACGGACGAAGGGGCTACCGAGGAAGCAATGGCTGAAGACGAAGCGGCGGTGCCACCCCCCGCTCCGGTAATCGTCACCGAGCCGGTTACCCGCGCACCCTCGATCTTTGACGGCATACTGCCGCCCGAAATCATCGATATGATCCCCTCGATGAGTGGTTTGCTCGGCGATCCGATTATCCTGGCAGCCATCGGTGGCGTCGTGATCCTGCTGCTGATCCTGGTGGTTCTGAAGCGTCGAAAAGGCAGTTCTGACGACGAGTCAGGGATTACCGTCAGCGGTGACGATGACCTTTTTGCCGGAGAAGAAGAAGAGGAACTGACGCCGATACATCTCGCCGACGGTGTGGAACCGGCGGCTGAAACCGATATCAATCTCCCCGCTGAAGAAGAGAGCATTGTCGAGGAGCCTACTATCGAAAAGTCTGCAGCGGCGCCTGACGAAGATCTTTCCGCCACTGCGGTAATCTCGTCGACCGAGATGCCCGAGCCCGAGGCGCCGGCACCTGCGGCGGCGAGCTCCGATCAGGACGATGTTTTGAACGAGGTCGATGTATACCTCGCGTACGGCCTGTATGACAACGCCGAAGAGCTGCTCACTAGCAATCTCGTGGAGCATCCCGAACGAGCGGACTACCGCTCGAAGTTGCTGGATACCTATTTCGCAACCAAGAACACCGACTCGTTTGTCAAGGAAGCCGAGAAGCTTAAGTCGATGGGCGATGCCGCTGCTGGATACTGGGATCGTGTCCAGATTATGGGTTACGAGCTGGCGCCCGATAATGCTTTGTTTTCCGATGCCCGGGACAGCGATCTGAGTGCCGCCGACCTCGAGATTACCAAACCCCAGGAAGCGGATTTTGACCTCGGCGCGTCGGAAGATGACGATACCAACTTTTCGACTACCGATTTTAACCTGGGTGAAGAAGATACCGGCGGAGATTTCAGCGATACCGCCAACATGGGTGAAGCCGGCCAGATCGCGGCCACACAGCAGATTCCGCAACTCGACGAATTGCCCGAACTGTCGGATGAAGACGATACCAATCTGCGTACCGAAGCAGCCTCGACCGACGAAGATACCGGGATCGAGCTTCCCGGTGATATCGGTGATGAACTCGAATTCTCGATGGACGACAGCAAGTCCGGCGTTGATGATGCGCCAACTGCCGTAATGGAATTGCCCGACGATCTCGATCTTGACGCCGTGGATGCCGCCGAGAGCGTCGATTTGGACGAAATGGCGATGGAATTCGATATCGATGCAGAAGAGGCGGCTGCGATAGACGACGCTTCTGAAGTCGATATCGGAGCAGAATTCGACGCGGCGCTGGAAGAGGCCGATGATCTCGACCTGGATAATTCCGAACTGGCGGCCTTCGAAGAAAACGCGGTCGGCCTCGGCGAAGCCGATGCGGACGAAGATGCCCTCGAACTCGGGATCCCGGATGAAGACGATGCGGCTATCGAGGAAACAGCGGTTGTTACCCCGAACTACGAGGACACCGAGGTAGTGCCTGACCTGGCCCCCACGGATGACGAGGATGCTTCTGAAATAGATCTCGGTATGGAAGATACCGCGATGTTGGCCGGTGACGAAACCTCGCTCGCTACGAGCGAATTGAACCTGGATACCGGCGAATTGAAGTTGCCTACCGATGAAGAGATAGATGACGACGAGGATATCTCTATTATCGATTTTGGCGGTGAGGATTTTGTAGAGCCCACCGACATTATCGAATCTGTCGAAGGCGATGACGATGCCGACGCGCTCGATGTCGGAGCCGAAGATGTTAAGACCGGCACCTTTGCGCCGGGAGATTTCGAAGAGCCGACCGCGGCGACCGAGTCACTGTCCGATATCGACGATATCGGTGACTTGATGCTGCCGGATGATGTCGACGAGGTATCTACCAAGCTCGACCTGGCGCGTGCCTTTATCGATATGGGCGACACCGAGGGTGCGCGCGGCAGCCTCGAAGAAGTCATGTCTGAGGGTAACGACGAGCAAAAAGCGGAAGCCAAGGCGCTGCTCGACCAGATATAGCGACTTGTCTTTAGCGCCGCGTCGCTGTGGAATCAGAGCCTGCCGTTGATACGGCAGGCTTTTTTATGCGGGCCGCGTCGACACGGATTCGGAAAACGTTAAATTAGCTCGTAACGAGCTTTTTGAATTTGTTAAACTCCGCCACCCTGTTAAGTCGTTGTCTAATCGCCGCTACGCCCGTGTCATTGTCAAATTCCAAACCCGAAATACAATCGATCCAGATATCGCACTGGATCGAGGTATGACCGTGCGTTACCAGGATGTTTTAGACCGGTGAAGTACGCACTTGGCATCGAGTATTCTGGAACAGGCTACTGTGGCTGGCAGCGCCAGCCGCACTGCGAATCGATTCAACAGAATCTGGAAACCGCGCTGGGATTTGTCGCCGATCACCCGGTAGAGCTGGTATGCGCCGGGCGCACCGATGCGGGCGTGCATGCGTTTGGACAGGTGGCACACTTCGAATCCAGCGCCGAGCGCAGTCAGCGCGCCTGGCTACTGGGTACCAACTGCCGTTTACCTCGGGATATTCGGCTGCAATGGGTAACGCCGGTCACCGATGATTTTCATGCCCGCTTTAGCGCCACGGCCCGCGCCTACCGCTACATTATCCTCAACGCCGAAGTGCCAAGCGCGATTTTTCACGACCGCGCGAGTTGGGAGTTTCGTCCCCTGGATCATGAGGCAATGCACGAGTGCGCCCAGATACTGGTCGGTGAGCATGATTTCAGCAGTTTCAGGGCGGTCGGCTGTCAGGCCAAATCGGCGCAGCGGGACCTGCAGGAGATTTCGGTTGTTCGCGAGAAGCAGTTGCTGTACCTGGATATCAAGGCGAATGCGTTTCTGTACCACATGGTGCGCAACATAGCCGGCAGCCTGATTGCCGTGGGCAAGGGAGAGCAGGATCTGGCCTGGTTCCGGCAGGTGTTCGAGGCTCGGGATCGTAATTTGGCAGACGTTACCGCCCCTGCTGCCGGGTTATACTTGCTGCAAGTCTGGTACGAGCCGCAATTTAAGCTGCCCACAAGCACCAGAAAACCCGTATTATTCTGATATGAGCCACCGCACCAGAGTCAAGATATGTGGCATTACGCGAGAGCAGGACGCGCGTTATGCCGCCGCCATGGGCGCCGATTCGATCGGCCTGGTATTACATCAGGCCAGTCCGAAGAGGGTCACCCTCGAACAGGCCGTTGAAATTCGACGGATCTTGCCGCCGTTTGTTACCGTAACTGCCGTGTTACTGAACGAAAGCGAGGACTGGATCAACCAGGTGGTTGAGCGGCTGCGACCTGATTGCCTCCAGTTTCACGGCCAGGAGCAGCCGGATTTTTGCGAGGCCTGGACGGTTCCATATATTAAGGCGATCCCGATGGGTAGTACGCAAAATCCCGGCGAGTATGCGGCGAACTTCGCCTCGGCTCAGGGCTTCCTGCTGGACAGTAACGCCGCTGGACGGCTGGGCGGCTCAGGTGATACATTTGACTGGTCCAGGATTCCCACTTCTTTCGCTGCTCCGCTGATTCTGGCAGGTGGTATAAACCCGTCGAACGTTGCCGAGGCGATTGCCAGGGTACAGCCCTGGGGGGTCGACGTCAGCAGTGGCGTCGAAGTTGCCAAGGGCGTAAAAGATACGGACTTGATCGATCAATTTTTTAACGAGGTTCGACGTGGTGACGACCAGGATTTACAGGCTTGAAAACACGATTGTGCTTAGTACCGGGGTGTTGAATGAACTGGTTTGAAAAGCTGCTGCCGTCCAAGATCAGGACCTCGGGTGACAATGGCAAGAAAAACGTGCCAGAGGGATTATGGGCGAAGTGTGGCGCCTGCGATGCGATCATTTATCGTGCTGAACTGGAGCGCAACCAGGAAGTTTGTACCAAGTGTGATTTTCATATGCGAATCGGAGCTCGTCGGCGCCTGGAATCGTTTTTCGACGAGGATAGCATCACCGAGATCGCCGCGGAACTCGAAGCCGAAGACATGCTCAAGTTCAAGGATGACAAGCGTTATCGTGATCGCCTTGGTCAGGCGCAAAAGCAGACCGGAGAAAAGGATGCGCTATTGGTCATGCGCGGCACCGTCGTTGGAGTCGATATGGTAGCCGTCGCGTTCGAGTTCCAGTTTATGGGTGGTTCGATGGGGTCCGTGGTCGGGGAAAAATTCGTGCGCGCGGTCAATACCTGTGTCGAGCATGGCCTGCCGCTGATTTGCTTTACCGCCAGTGGCGGTGCGCGCATGCAGGAAGCCCTGTTTTCGCTGCTGCAAATGGCGAAGACCAGCGCCGCCCTGACCAGATTGTCGCGCCGTGGTTTGCCCTACATCTGCGTGCTTACGGATCCGACAATGGGTGGCGTTTCTGCCAGTTTTGCCATGCTTGGCGACATCCATATCGGCGAACCCGGGGCATTGATCGGCTTCGCCGGGCCGCGCGTGATCGAACAGACGGTCCGAGAAACCCTGCCGGAAGGATTTCAGCGCAGCGAGTTTCTGCTCGAACACGGCGCGCTGGATATGATTGTCGATCGACGTGAGATGCGTGACAAGATCAGCTCCCTGTGCACCATGCTGATGGGTCAAGCCAACCCTTAACGGATTACCCGCACCGCCTCCATAGATTTCTGATGCGCTTTGATACCCTCGACCAGTGGCTCGAATGGCAAACGGCTTTGCATGCCAGTGCTATCGACCTGGGGCTGGAACGCGTGCAGCAGGTTGCCGGGCGCATGGGTCTGGCCCGGATAGCGCGCCAGGTGATCACGGTTGCCGGTACCAATGGCAAGGGATCGACGGTTGCCGCCTACGAAAACTGGCTGCGGCGTGCGGGTTACACGGTTGCAAGTTACACCTCGCCGCACCTGTTGAAATACAACGAACGGATCAAGTACAACCTCGAGCCAGTAAGCGATGCCGCGCTATGCGGCGCCTTCGAGTCGGTAGAAGCAGCGCGCGGCGACACCTCCTTGACCTATTTTGAATACGGCACGCTTGCCGCGCTTCACCTGTTCCAGCAGTGGCAACCGGACTACGCCATTCTGGAGGTGGGGCTGGGCGGTCGTCTCGACGCGGTGAATATCATCGATGCAGACCTGGTCCACCTGACGCCCATAGGGATCGATCATCAGGCCTGGCTGGGTGACGATCGGGAGCAAATCGGTTTCGAGAAGGCGGGTGTGCTGCGCGATGGTATTCCGGTAGTGTTAAACGACCCGGACCCGCCAAAATCGGTGCTCGACGAAATCGAGCGGCATCACTGCAGCTGTATGCGCTTCGGCCGGGATTATCAGCTTACCGGGCTCGAGTCGGACCAGCCGCTGTGGCAGTCTCGGGACCTCAAGTTTCCGCTGGATAAAATCATGCCGGGAGCGCATCAGGCATTAAACCTTGCCGGGGTGGTCGCCGGTCTTAGTCGGCTGCTGGACCTCGGCGCCTGCGATCCGGATGAGCTGCGCAATAATTTTCGCGGCACGGGCCTGGCGGGGCGCTTGCAGCAGGTAGACTGTTCACTGCCTTGCCGGCTTTTTGCGGATGTGGGCCACAATCCGGATGCGGCCCGGGCTTTGGCGGCCACCCTGGGTAACCTGATATCCGGGCAGGGCAGGCTCGTCGTGCTGCTCGGAATGCTCGAAGACAAGCAGCCGGATCTTTTTGTCGAGGCGCTCGCTCCGGTCGTAGACAACTGGTGGCTAACCGGCCTCGATTGTGATCGAGGCCTCAGCGCCGACCGCCTGCAGTCGAGAATCGGGGCCCAGGTCGAGATTGATGAGCGTTTCGATAATGTCGCCGCGGCGCTCGATCACGCGCTGTCATCTTTAGGTAATCAGGATATAATGCTGGTAACTGGCTCTTTCGTTACTGTCGAACAACTTCTACGAGCATTACCCGACTCCGGCAAACTAAACAAATATGGATCAGAACATTAAAAATCGTCTGGTTGGCGTTGTCGTTATTTTTGCGCTCGCGGTTATATTCCTGCCCATGATCCTGGATGGCTCTGGCGTGCGCCGGGAGCAGCAGGAGATCGTGATTCCGCCGCAACCGCTGGTAACGGCTAATCCCGAGTTCGAACAGAAGATTGTAGAAATGCAGGCAAAGGTTGATGAGTTACCTGATCTGGAGCCGCGCTACATCGATGAAAAATCGACCGCCGATACTATCCAGCGCTCCGATCAGTCCGATAAGGACAAGTCCTCGGAACCGGTGGTAAAACAGGCGGCAGAACCGAAAGCGGAAACCAAAGACGAAGCGGCGCCGGAAACGAAAACCGGAGGCGATAGCTGGGTGCTGCAGGTCGGCAGCTTTCAGGATCGCGGCAAGGCGCTGGCGGTACGCGATAAATTGCGTAAATCGAAAATTGCCGCGGTTTTCATCGAGCAGTTCAAAAATGATGGTAAAGCCAGTTATCGTGTCCGACTGGGGCCGTTTCTGAATCGTGAACAGACCAGGGTCGCGCAGAACAAAATCAAGGCCAAGCATGACATCGATGGCATTATCATGAAGTATGAAAGATAATCCTCGTTTCAGCGCATAGATTGACGCCCTGCTAATGTACATCTATACCTAATGCAGTTTCCTTATCCAATGCCGGTCAAAAGAGGGCAACAATGAGTTGGCTCGATCTCGTGATTATCGGGATTATTGCTTTATCTGCATTAATCAGCCTGATTCGCGGATTCGTGAAGGAGTCGATTTCGCTGGTAACCTGGATAGTCGCTGGCGTCCTTGCCTTTCGTTATTTTGCGCCCATGGCCGACTTGCTGGCACCATTTGTCGATGCGCCGACGATCAGGAATGTCGCCGGATTTGCCGTACTGTTCGTCAGCACGCTGGTGGTTGGCGCTATCGTCAACTTCATCATGAGCCAACTGGTATCGAAAACCGGCCTCAGCGGCACCGACAAGGCGCTGGGCGTGGTTTTTGGCGGCGCGCGCGGGGTGCTGATCGTCACCATGGTTGTATTGCTCGCAAGTCTGACGCCGATGCCCGATGCGGGCTGGTGGCAGGACTCCGCCATGGTTGGCTTTTTTCAGCAACTGGCCGAATGGGTGAAAGGAATCATTCCCGCGGATGCGGCGGATAAATTCAGTTTTTGATCAGGGCTTAATGCTCCGGGTAGCGAAGGTATGTGTGGAATAGTCGGAATAGTTAGTCACCAGGCGATAGCGCAGACGATCTACGATTCGTTGCTGGTACTGCAGCATCGAGGGCAGGATTCGGCGGGTATTGTCGTTTGTGACCGCAACAAACTAAACCTGCGCAAGGGCAACGGCCAGGTTAGCGATGTGTTCCATACCCGCCATATGCGAAATCTGACAGGGACCATGGGTATTGGCCATGTACGCTACCCGACCGCGGGCTGTTCCTCGTCAGCCGAGGCGCAGCCGTTTTACGTCAATTCTCCCTATGGCATAACGCTGGCGCATAACGGTAACCTGACCAACGTTGATCAGTTGAAGGCGGAGCTGTACCAGTCGGATTTACGCCACATCAACACCGAGTCGGACTCCGAGGTTTTGCTTAATGTCTTTGCCCACGAACTGGCGAGTTGCGGTAGCCTCAACCTGACCCCTGACGAGATATTCACCGCGATTACCGAAACTCATAAGCGAATCGAAGGTGCCTATGCGGTGGTAATGATGCTGACCGGCAAGGGTATTATCGGTTTTCGCGATCCTCGCGGTATTCGTCCCATGGTCTATGGCAAACGAGAAACCGGTGCAGGCGCCGAATACATGATCGCCTCTGAAAGCGTGGCCCTGCAAACCTCTGGCTTCGAGCTCATCGGCGACCTGCAGCCCGGGGAAGCAATTTACATCGATAGCGACGGCAGCATCCACCGGCGCATGTGCGTGGCTTCATCCAAGCTCAATCCCTGCATCTTTGAATATGTTTACCTGGCGCGGCCCGACTCGATCATCGATGACATTTATGTCTACAAGGCGCGCCTGCGCATGGGCGTTAAACTGGCGCGCAAAATACTGCGGCAGATGCCGCAGCATGATATCGACGTTGTCATCCCGATTCCCGATACGAGCCGTCCCTCGGCGATCGAGCTCGCCTTCCATCTGGGCGTCAAGTTTCGCGAGGGATTCATCAAGAACCGCTATATCGGGCGCACCTTCATCATGCCGGGTCAAACCATGCGTAAAAAATCGGTGCGCCGTAAGCTGAACCCGATAGATATCGAGTTCAAGGGCAAGAATGTTTTACTGGTGGACGATTCGATCGTGCGTGGCACCACCTCCAAGCAGATTATACAAATGGCGCGCGAAGCCGGCGCGAGGAAAGTGTATATCGCCTCCGCGGCGCCGCCGGTGCGGTATCCCAATGTTTACGGTATCGACATGCCGGCCGCTGACGAACTGGTTGCCCACGGTCGCAGCGAAGCCGAAATCGCGGCGTTTATCGGCGCCGACTGGCTGATTTACCAGGATCTGGATGATCTCATCGATGCGGTGCAGAAGGGTAACCGCAGGATCAAGAAATTCGACTGTTCCTGTTTCGATGGCAAGTACGTAACCAAGACCGTGGATAACGACTATCTCGATAAGATCAGTAATCTGCGCAGCGATTCGGCCAAGGAAGCAACCGATGAACAAATTACCGTCGTCGGCATGGAATTGCATAATAACGCCTGATGCGCTGGCAGGATATCAAGCGGGAATTCGCCGCCTGTTTGAGCGGAAATCCTGCCCTGGCCGACGAACGCCCTTTCGTCGTGATCGATTCCACCAGCCAACAACTGCACTGGATCGATATCGACAGTGAAAATAATCGATGCTACCCGATATCGACCGCCGCCAACGGTATGGGCAACCAGGTCGATTCATACAGGACTCCGCTGGGAATTCATCGCGTGCGCCAGAAAATAGGCGGCGGGCAACCCAGGGGAATGGTATTCGAAGCGCGCGAGCCCACCGGCAGAATCGTCGGTAACCTCGATAATCGTGACCAGGATGAAATCACGTCGCGTATTTTATGGCTCGATGGATTGGAGCCGGGCGTCAATCGTGATGGTGACTGCGACACGTTTTCCCGCTACATCTATATCCACGGTACGTCAGACGAAAAACGCATCGGTGAACCGGTTTCGGCGGGATGTATACGCATGAAGAACGATGATGTGATCGAGATATTCGAAGACATACTGGTTGGGGACCTGGTATTGATCAGGTAATGAACCAGGCCGACCGGTTATATTTATCGCAACAACTCTGAAAGCCCGCTCGGATCTATGTAACGAAGAAAAACGCACCTGCTTGACAAGCCTGATCCTTCGTCATATCGTTTCGGCGCGGCGCTAATTTGTTACTCGGCTTGCAGGCGCCCGGGTTCCGCCAGTCGGTTCCATAAATAAATTTGCTAAAGAGGGTGGTTCAGAATTCTTTCCGTACCGTTCCCCCCTTCCGAGTTTTTCGATTTTGGAGAAACTCCGTGAATAACGACAACCCTGGTTTCGATACGCTGGCCGTCAGAAGCGGTCAACGGCGTACGGCCGAACTCGAGCACAGCGAAGCAATATTTGCGACCTCGAGCTTCGTTTTCGAGAATGCGGCCCAGGCCGCCGCGAGATTCGCCGGCGATGAGCCGGGCAACATTTACTCGCGTTTTACCAATCCGACGACACAGGCTTTCGAACGACGCCTGGCGGCAATGGAAGGCGGGGAAGCCTGTGTTGCGACCGCGTCGGGCATGGCGGCTATCATGAGCCTGTGCGTGGCTTTGCTGAAGTCAGGAGATCATATCGTCAGCTCGCGTTCGGTGTTCGGCACTACTACGACCCTGTTCGACAAATACCTCCACAGGTTCGGTATCCACACCAGCTTTGTCGGCATGAACGACCTGGAAGACTGGAGGCAGGCGATTCAAGGCAATACGCGCCTGTTGTTTCTAGAAACACCGTCGAATCCGCTTACCGAAATCGCTGATATCAGGGCGCTGGCTGACCTGGCTCATGAAAATGACTGCCTGCTGGTGGTGGATAATTGTTTCTGTACGCCGGCACTGCAACGCCCCCTCGATTTTGGCGCCGACCTGGTAGTGCATTCGGCCACCAAGTATCTCGATGGCCAGGGCCGCATTGTTGGCGGAGCGGTGGTGGGGCCAGAACAACTGGTCGCAGAGGAGGTGTTCGGAGTGATCCGGACCACCGGCCCGAGCCTGAGCCCGTTCAACGCCTGGGTTGCCCTGAAGGGCCTGGAAACGCTCGGTCTGCGGATGAAAGCGCATTCGCAGCAGGCGCTGCAGGTGGCGCGCTTCCTGGCCGATCATCCCGCGGTCGAACAGGTCTACTATCCCGGGCTCGAATCGCATCCGCAGCATCGGCTGGCGCAGACACAGCAGCACGGATTTGGCGGTGTTGTATCGTTTGTTGTCGGTGGTGGGCGCGAAAGCGCCTGGCGCGTAATAGATGCCACCAGAATGTTGTCGATTACCGCCAATCTCGGAGACGTAAAGACCACGATCACGCATCCGGCGACGACCACACATGGCCGTGTCAGCGACGAACTAAAACGGCAGGTTGGGATCAGCGAGGGGCTGATTCGAGTCGCAGTGGGACTCGAAGATCCCGACGATATCATCGACGACCTGGCGCGCGGTCTCGGTGGTTGATTTTTATCGCCAGCTCGAGGACGCCATTCTCGAACCTGATACCCGCAACAAATGCGAGATGACTACGCAACTGCATCAGGCATGGGAAAGGCAGCCAGGTATAAGCGGCGCGGACTCGGAAATACTGCCAATCGAAGATCCCGGTCGTCCGTCAAAGCCGGAACTGGTCGACCCGCGCCGGTTGGAGCGGCGCAGCTTTGCCACCGAAGCAGGGAGAATCCGATTACTACATGCCTTCGCGCATATCGAATTCAATGCCATCAATATCGCGCTTGACGCGGTTTATCGTTTTCGCGATGTGCCAGCCGATTTCGTCGGCGACTGGCTGCTGGTCGCAAGCGAGGAAGCGCGGCATTTTCAGATGCTGGACGCGGAACTGAAGCGACGCGGCAGTTATTACGGCGCTTACCCGGCGCATCGAGGGCTGTGGGACATGGTTTGTAAAACCCGTGACAACCTGCTGCACCGCATGGCACTGGTACCTCGCGTGATGGAGGCGCGGGGTCTCGATGTTACCCCCGCCATGATCGCCAAGTTCAGGCAATTCGGGGATGAAGCCGCGGCCGCCATGCTGGAGACGATATACCGCGACGAGATCGGACATGTGCGCATCGGTAACGACTGGTTTTGCTGGATTTGCGAGCAACAGAACCTCGACGTACCGGCTACCTTTCGCGAGCTGGTCGAGCGATTTATGGAAGGTAAGCTGCGCGGGCCCTTTAACTATCCCGCGCGGATCGAGGCTGGCTTTGCCAGTTCCGAGCTGGAAGCGCTGGAGCGGGGCGGTTAAACCCTGGGGTCCACCAGCCTGAAGCCCTGTTGATGATCCCAGCTCAGGTAACTGGGTCCCGGATTCCAATCCCCCAGCACCAGTCTTTGCAGTTCGGACCCGTAACGGTGAACCGCCGGACGATGCGTGTGCCCGTGGATGATGGTGTCGACCCGGTTTTGATCGAAGCAATCCCGCACCGCCTGCTGATTGACGTCCATGATATCGGCGGATTTTTGCGCCATGGCGTCAGCGCTGTCACTGCGCAGCCCGGCCGCAATCCGCTGACGCTCTGCCAGCGGTTGGGCCAGAAACTCGGATTGCCACGCGGCGCTGCGCACCATGCTGCGAAAGTGCTGATAGTCGTGGTCGTCGGTGCACAGCGTGTCGCCATGGACCAATAGGGTCCGTCGATTACCGAGCTGTAAAACCTGGGGTTCCTCGAGCAGGCTCATGCCGATCCTGGCGGCAAAATCCCGACCCAGCAGAAAATCACGATTACCGGCCATGAAATACACCGGAACTGTTGCTGCCAGACGCTGCAGCGCATCGATAATCGGCTGATGCTCAAGGGCCGGATCGTCGTCACCGAGCCAGACTTCGAACAGGTCACCCAGTATGTAAAGATGGCTGGCAGTCGCCGCGCGTTCCTGCAGAAACCGAATCAGGGTCGCTGTTACCCCTGGCCGTTCTGGATCCAGATGGCAGTCCGAAATGAACAGGTACTCATCGTTCATGCGGCGGGAAACATATTACTGTCGGCTAACCGCGGTAATCGTAATGGTCTCGTTTGGTACATTCTGGTGACCGCCCCTGTTGCCGGTAGATACCTGGGCAATCTCGTCGACGAGGTCCATACCCTCGGTTACCTTGCCGAACACGGCGTAACCCCAGCCCTGCATGGTCTCGCTGGTGAAATTCAGAAAATCATTATCGGAATGGTTGATGAAAAACTGCGAGGTAGCAGAATGCGGATCGCTAGTGCGCGCCATCGCCAGCGTGCCGCGGTCGTTTTTCAGGCCGTTGTTGGCTTCATTTTCAATCGGGGCACGCTTACTCGGTTTGTCCATCATGTCGGCCGTAATACCTCCGCCCTGAATCATGAAGCCAGGGATAACCCGGTGGAACGTCGTATCGACATAGTAGCCGTCATCGACGTAAGCGAGAAAATTCTCGCTGGTGTTGGGTGCGTTCTCCATATCGAGTTCGATCGTAATATTGCCCATCGTGGTTTCGATCAGCACGGTCGGGTTGGCAGCAGAATTTTCGGTCATTGGTTTGTCACCTTTAATGTGTGGGTAAAATACCAGAGAAAGGATAGCTGCGAGCACGACCGCGATCGGTAGTAGCGTTTTTTTCATCAGCATTCCAGTTTTTTACAGGCCTGCGGATTCTACTGATTTGCATGCGCTTAGGGAAGCCGACATCAATTAACGGTTTCACTCGTAGAGTGCTTCTTTTAAACTCTAGGCCCAGTTTTCACCAGCGCGAAAAACATTAATGCTGACCATATACAACAGCCTTAGCAATAAAAAGGAAGTCTTTGAACCGATCGTGCCGGGACAGGTTCGAATGTACGTATGTGGCATGACGGTTTACGATTATTGTCATATCGGGCATGCGCGCGTACTGGTCGTCTTCGATGTGGTTTACCGATTCCTGAAACACCTTGGATACGAGGTTACCTATGTGCGAAACATCACCGACATCGACGACAAGATTATCAATCGCGCTCACGAAAACAATGAGGACTACTTTCATTTAACCCGTCGTTTCATCGACGCAATGCATGAAGATGCGGATGCGCTCGGCGTATTGCGCCCCGATATGGAGCCATGCGCGACCGAGACTATCGGGCCGATTCTGGAAATGGTCGAAAAACTGGAGCAACGGGGTTATGCCTACCAGGCCGATAACGGCGACGTTTATTTCGCGGTAGCCAAGTTCGATGACTACGGCAAGCTATCCGGCAAGAAGGTCGCCGAGTTGCGCGCGGGCGAACGCGTGGACATCGACGAGGGGAAGCGCGATCCGCTCGATTTCGTGCTCTGGAAATCTGCCAAGCCCGGTGAGCCGAAATGGCCATCTAAGTATGGGGAAGGACGCCCCGGCTGGCATATCGAGTGCTCGGCGATGTCGAACAGCCTGCTGGGCAATCATTTCGATATTCATGGCGGCGGACATGATCTGCAATTTCCCCATCACGAGAACGAAATTGCACAGAGCGAATCCTGTAACGGTGAAAAATTTGTCAACTACTGGATTCACAACGGTTTCGTCCAGGTTAACCAGGAAAAGATGTCCAAGTCGCTGGGCAATTTTTTTATCGTTCGAGACGTACTGGAAAACTACCGTGCCGAGGAAATCCGCTATTTCATTCTCGGCAGCCACTACCGCAGCCAGCTGAACTATTCCGAGGACCAGCTCAATAACGCGCGTGCGGCCTTGCAGCGACTTTATGCGGCACTGCAGGATACCGAAACCGTCGAATTTCCGGAGCAAAGCGATTATCAGCAACGTTTTGTTCAGGCGATGTGCGACGATTTTAATACCGCCAGCGCAATCGCGGTATTGTTCGACCTGGTGCGCGACATCAACCGCGCCAGGGCGGAGGGCAGTGAGCAGCAGCACGAGCTTGCAAGCTTGCTGCGCTATCTCGGTGGCCTGATCGGTCTGCTGCAGGAAGATCCCGAAGCCTATCTCAAATCGGGTCCTGGACAGGCCGGCAGCGGGCTCAGCGATACCGCTATCGACGAGCTCGTCGAACAGCGCCTGCAGGCGCGCGCCGCCAAAGACTGGGCCAATGCCGATCGCATTCGCGATGAGCTAAGCGCCGCTGGTATCGTCATCGAGGACGGTGCGGACGGCACGCGCTGGCGTCGCGGCTAGCTTGA